>MGLU01000071.1:0-615 GCA_001796155.1 Chlamydiae bacterium RIFCSPHIGHO2_12_FULL_27_8
TTGCCGTTTATCATTTTAGTTAAATGAACTCCTAAAAATGGGAAATTCGGATCAGGAACCGGATATATCAGATTTTTGATCAAATGTTTTTTTTCAGGTATAATATCATAATACTCTCCTCTAAAAGGAATTATTTTCATATCCATTTTTTTATCCGGAATTGCCATTTTGGCAATTTTATCAGAGTAAAGACCTGCACAGTTTATTAATTTTTTTGTCTTAAATTCATCATGTTTAGTTGTAATAATTATTGAATCTTCAGTGATTTTTATTTTTTCAACTTTTTCATTTAATATAACTTCACCACCAAACTTTTTTATCTCTTCTAATACTTTTATACAAACTTCTTTGAAATTTACAATAGAACAACTAGGCACTTTTAATGCTTTAACCGCATTAACATACGGCTCGATTTCTTTTATTTCATCTTTGTCAATAATTTTAAGGTTTTCAATGCCATTTGCTTTGCCTCTTTTCTCTAAATCATAGAGAATTTTAATTTCATCTTCATTTGTTGCTGCAATAATTTTGCCACAATTTTCTACCGGCACAGAAAACTTGTTGCAAAATTCAATCAGTTCTTTTCTTCCTTCAATACAATTTAAGATGAAATTA
>MGLU01000071.1:634-6584 GCA_001796155.1 Chlamydiae bacterium RIFCSPHIGHO2_12_FULL_27_8
TTTTCCAAAATTAATAGTTTTAAATTAGGATGTTTTTTTAATAGCTTATATCCTGCTAAAAGACCTACAATTCCTGCTCCAACTATTAAACAATCATATTTTTGCATAAAAACTCTTTTTTTGTTTTGTATAAAATATATTAAACAATCCATTATTTAAATGAAAAAAATACGGTTAGCTATGCAAAAAAATATTTATGAAAACTATGCTTCAATGGGAAGCAACACAAATCCAATAATAAACGTTAATGATTATATTTATAAATATTATAAAAATTTCTTTTTAAAAGAATTACCGGAAAATAAATCTAGTAAAATATTAGAAATTGGCTGTGGAGAAGGTAAATTTTTACATTTTTTAAATCTTAATGGTTATAAAAATACTTTCGGTATAGATATCGGAAGTAATGCTATTAATATTGCAAAAGAATTTAATATTTTAAATGTAGAATGTATTGATTCCATTTCCTTTTTAAATAATAAAACTGAAACTTTTGATGTTATTGTTTTAATAGATGTTTTAGAGCATATGGAAGTTAACGAATCAATAAATGTATTGAAAGCTTGCTATAAAGCTTTAAAACAAAATGGTAAAATATTGATGCAGGTACCAAATGCAATCGCTCCTCTATCTCCTCATAGACATCATGATATAACTCATTTAAGAGCTTATACTACTTTTAGCTTATCTCAAACCTTAAATGCAGCAGGGTTCAGTACCTATAGTATAAAAAGTAATCCAATGTTTGTGCATGGGATAAAAAGTTTAATTAGAAAAATTCTGTGGAATCTCTTAATTCAGCCACTTATAAAACTTTTTATGCTCATCTCTTATGGCAATACAGAAGGCGGTATTTATACTTCCTCAATTATCACTATTGGTAGGAAAAATTAATTTTTCTCTGTTTTTTTCAAACCATTCAATGGTTTGAAAAAGACCTTGTTCTAAAGATAATAAATTATATTTTGGAAGTAGTTTATTTAACTTGTCATTAATTAATATTTTAGATTTAGCCCCTACGTATTTTGAAGTATCAAACTTAATTTCATCAAAATTATATCCAACATTTTCTGTAATTTTTTGTGCAAATTCCCTAATAGAAAAATCTTTACCCGCTCCAATATTAATAATTGTATTATTTTGAGTTTTTATTAGATTCAACATTACATTTATAAAATCATCTACATACACAAGTTCTCTTCTTTGATATCCATCCCCCCAAAGAATAACCTTTTCATCAAAATATTTTCCTTTCAAAATTTTTCTTATTAAATCAAATATAAAATGCATTTGCCTACCATCAAGATGGTATTCCGGTCCATATAAAGTTGAAGGAATAAAATACATGTAATTTAAATTATATTGCTTATTTAAAGCCGTTAAACCTGTTAGAAGCATTCTTTTAGTCATTGCATATGTAAACAAACTATCTATAGGTTTTCCTTTTAGATAATTTTCTTCAATATGAGGCAAATCCGGATCGTATGAACAGCTAGTTCCCATTGCTATCATTTTTGCTTGAGGCTGTTTTTCCAACCACCAATTTAAAATATTTGTATTAATCTTTTGATTTTTTATCCATTGCTCACCCGGATGATATATACAAAAATCACCGGCTTGTGTCCAAGCAGCCAAATGAAAAATTTGATCAAATTTTACATTGTTAAATTCATCTAAAGAATTTTCTAAAGTCAAATCATTTTTTTTAGAGCTTGTTTTATAAATTTCATGTTTCTCTTCTAAAAGTTTTTGAGATAAAAATTTCCCAAGAAAACCATTAGCTCCTGTTATTAATATTTTCATTTTACTCTTTCGGATTTATTGGAAAGTAAAACTCTACTCCCCTATCAATTAAATGTTTATTATTTTTCAAAATCTCATTTTTAAAATTCCAAGCTAGAACATAATATACATCCGGAGGATTAATTTCATCTTCAAGAACTATTGGAATATGCATACCCGGTGAATAAAGGTTCTTTCTAAGAGGATTTTTTTCTACTAGGTAAGTTATTAAATTTTGATCAATTTTAAAGTAATTTAAAAGTGTATTCCCTTTAATTGGCGCTCCCATAGCGTAGATAGTCTTGCCTTCTTTTTTTCTTTGATTTAAAAAATTTAAATTTTTATCTTTTAAATTTTCAATTTCTTTCGCAAATTTAAAATAAGTTTCAAGTTCATTTGTTTTTGACATATTCTCTTTTTCTATTAAATCAAGAAGCCTTTTTGTTTTCTCTCTTTTATCCATATGAGTAACAAAACCCATTATAGATCCGCCATGTATTGAAGAAAAATATCCATCGAACATTGAAAGACCATGTCTATTTAATAAAGTCTCTATAGTTTTAAGTGTATAATACAGAAGATGTTCATGGTATATTTGATCAAAAGCAGTGTTTTCCATAATATTTTTCATATACATAAACTGAACAACAAAAATTCCCCCTTCTTTAAGATATTTTTTAATTGCAGCTGTTACAGAATGCAGCTCTTCTAAATGAAAAAATACTCCCGCCGCATTAAATACATCAAATTTTTTATTAATTTTATCTGCCGTTTCTAAATTATAAAATGCATGTAAAGTTAAAATATTATTTTTATTGGCTATTTCTGCTGTCGTTTTAGATGCCTCAACACCTAAAACTTCATATCCTAGTTTTTTGTAAGATTCAAGCTGAGTGCCATCATTAGACCCAATATCTAAAATAGATTTATTTTTTTTATTTTTAAAAAAATTGTCATCCACATATTTTGCTAAATTATCAAAATGTTCTCTTAAAGATTTTGTTATTCCGGATAAGTACGTATGATCTGAATACATCTGTTCTTTTTTCATTGTATAATCTAATTGCACAGTCGAACACTTATTGCAATATAAAAGTCTTAGAGGATAATAATTTTCATTTATAAAATGTTCCTTTTTTAAAAAATGTAATCCGCATGGCTGATCTTTTAAATCTAAAACTAAATTAAAATCTGTTGCATCACAAATTCTACATCTCATAAAATTCCCTTTTGAAAAAAAAAGTTTATCAAAAAAGATTTTTTTTTAATAATGATTCTTATTTTAAACATTAAAAATTAAAGGACTTTTTTATTTTTAAAAAAACAAAAATGATTATATCTAGAACTCCGGTTAGAATTTCTTTTTTTGGTGGAGGAACAGATTACCCGGACTATTACAATAGAAATAAAGGTGCAATATTAGGCACTACAATTAATAAATACACATATGTAAGTGTCAATACTCTAAGTGACTTTTTCGAACATAAAATAAGAATTGGATATTCAAAAACTGAACTTGTGAAAAATGTTGAGGAAATAATTCATCCAAGTGTTAGAGAATGTTTAAAACATAAAAAAATATCCGGTAATTTAGATGTCCATATTTTTGCAGATTTACCCGCCAAAACAGGACTAGGTTCTTCTTCTTCGTTTACCGTAGGGTTTTTAAATGCTCTTTATGCTTTACAAGGCATTAAAATATCAAAACATTCTTTAGCTAAAGAAGCATGTTTTGTTGAACAGAATTTAATTAAAGAAAATGTTGGGTCTCAAGATCAATTTCATGCAGCCTTTGGAGGATTTAATATTATTGAATTTGAAAAAGATAATATCCTTGTTAGACCTTTAATAATCTCAAGTGAAAAATTAAAAATTTTAAAAGATCATCTAATGATTTTTTATACTGGTCTTACTAGATTTGCATCAACTGTTGTAAAAGAACAAATTGAAAGAACAAAAACAAAATCTAACGATAGCTATTTAATAAAAATGTACAAAATGGTTTTTGAAGCTGAAAATATTATTTCAAATGATTCCAATGAAACTTTCATAAAAAATTTCGGTTTATTATTAGATGAAGGATGGAATTTAAAAAAACAGCTTTCTTCCAAAATTTCAAATCAAATTATTGATGATGCCTATAGCATAGCAAGAAACAATGGGGCATATGGAGGAAAATTATGCGGTGCCGGAAGTGGGGGTTTTTTAGCAATTATAGCTCCACTAGATAAACAAAAAAAAATAAAGGAAAAATTAAATGACCTTTTAGAAGTAGATTTTGAGTTTGAAAACCAAGGAGCTACTATTGTGTATATGAAAGACTAATTATGGATGCAATAATACTAGCAGGAGGAAAAGGCACAAGACTTCAAGAAGTTATTTCTAGTGTACCTAAACCATTGGCTCCAATAAACGGATCTCCCTTTTTAGACCTACTAATAAAACAGCTATGCAACACTAAAAAAATAAATAAAATAATTCTTTCCGTTGGTTATAAAAAAGATTTAATTATTAAAAGATATAAAACACTAAAGAATGTAATATTTTCAGAAGAAAACACACCCCTAGGAACAGGTGGGGCTGTAAAAAAATCATTAGAAAAAGCCTCTACTGAAAATGTTTTAATTTTAAATGGAGATACATTTCAACATTTTGACTTAGAGCAACTATTTAACTTTCATATAAATAAAAATGCTGATTGCACAATTGTATGTAGAATAGAAAATGATACAAAAAGATATGGAACTATACTTTTAGATTCAAATAATAAAATAACCTCCTTTAAAGAAAAAATTCATTCTAAAAATAGTTATATAAATTCCGGAATTTATGTATTGAAAAAAAATATTTTTCAAAATTTTGAAAAAACTATTTTTTCAATAGAAGAAGATTTTTTTAAGGAAATAATAAAAACCAAAAATATTTTTGGTTTTCAAAGTTTTGAAAAATTTATAGATATTGGCACTAAAGAATCATATTTTCAAGCTAAAGCTATATTACACAATCTAATTCTAGATTGACTTTAGTATTTCACAATAATAACATATTGCAAAAAAAGAGTAATAAATATGAATGAAAAAGTTTTAATTACTGGTGGTGCCGGTTATATTGGATCAGTTCTAACACCTACTTTACTAGAAAATGGCTATAAGGTGACTGTAGTTGATTCTCTTATGTATAATCAAATTTCTCTAATACATCTTTGCGGTAATAAAAATTTTACATTTATCAAAGAGGACGTAACTAACTTTGAATTTTTAAAAAAAATACTACCAGAATTTGATATCATTATTCCTTTAGCAGCTATAGTTGGAGCTCCTTCATGCAAATCTAATCCTGAACAATCTAGAAAAGTAAATGTTGAAGCAATTGAATTTATAGCTAAAAATATCAATGAAAAACAAAAAATTTTATTTCCAAATACAAATAGTGGTTATGGAATTGGGGAAAAGGGTTGTTTTTGCGATGAAAAATCTTCATTAAATCCTATTTCATTATATGGCAAACAAAAAGTTGAGGTAGAAAAAAAATTATTAACAACAAATAGAGCAATTTCATTTAGATTAGCTACTGTATTTGGTGTTTCACCAAGAATGAGGTTAGATTTGCTTGTAAATGATTTTACATATAGAGCAATACATGATAATTTTTTAATTTTATTTGAAGAACATTTTAAAAGAAATTACATCCACATAAAAGATGTTGTAAATACTTTTATATTTGGTATAAAAAATTTCGAAAAAATGAAAGGTCAAGCTTTTAATGTAGGTCTTTCGAGTGCTAATTTATCAAAAAGAGAGCTTAGCGAAATTATTAAAAAATATGTCCCTAATTTATATATTCACACAGCTGAAATTGGTGAAGATCCTGACAAAAGGGATTATATTGTAAGTAATGAAAAATTAGAAAAATTAGGTTGGAAACCTACGCATTCTATAGAAGATGGTATAAAAGAAATTATTAACGCCTATCCTTTTTTGAAAAAAAGTCAATTTAAAAATGTTTAAGCAACATCAATAGGCAAAAGAATTTTTTTAGGTTTTAATGAAATAAGTTTTGATAAAATCTGTTTACTGCTATCTATTGCTAATAAAATAACATTTTTATCTTTCAAAAGATTTTCATCAGATAAATATTTAATTTTGGGTATTAGATTAGGATATAATAA
>MGLU01000071.1:6592-11626 GCA_001796155.1 Chlamydiae bacterium RIFCSPHIGHO2_12_FULL_27_8
TTTCAACATTTTCATCATAAATGCATTGTAAAAAATTTAAATCTGAACCCAAATGATACGCTAAAATTGGAATCATTTGAGCGGCACCATACCCATAAAACTTATCTTCTTTATTTAAATCTATTTTATTTAAAAGAGCATCTATCAATATTTTAAAAATTTTATAACTTTTTTTAATCACTTCAGTTGTCATTGGTTGAAATATTATTTTTTTTTGATTAATAATTTTATTTTTTTTCTTCTTAAACACAAACATCATAGTGCCACCCCAAAAATTATAGTTAAATACATGATCTATATACTGACAGCCACATAGATGAATCATTTCCATAAAAGAAGCCACTGAAAAATACTGTAAATGTTGATGAAAAATTTGATCAAAACGATGGTTATTAATCAAAGTATCTAAAGAAGGAACTTCCACAAAAAATATTGCATCATCTGAAGAATTATTTACTATTAATTCCAAAACACTTTTTGGATTGGTAATATGTTCAAAAGTATGAGCAGATATAACTATATTAGGTGAAGCTAAAAGATCTTTTTTAAAATTTACATTTTCAATAAATTTACCAATAACATTCACATTATCAACTATATTATTTTTTTTCCAAATAGGATCTATTCCATATAAAATTTTTGCATGAGAAAAAAGTTTTTTAATTAGATATAAATCATTACACCCCAAATCTAAAGCAACATTAAACTTTCTATTTTCAACATTCTTAACAATAAAGTTATAAAGAAAATCATTACCAAATCTAGCAATCTGACTCTTAGAACTGCGAAAAGTATAAGTTTTATCATATATTAAATCTGGAGAAAGAAAATTTTCTAATTGCCCATGTCCACAATTTAAACAATATAGTAATCCTTGATCAAATACTTCTGATTTTGTTTGTTTTGAAACAAAAATACCTGTCAAAGGTAATTTGGGTAAATTTATTATTTTTTCTAATGCACTATTTAAACAAATGTTACATTGCATGTTTTCGCTATTTTAATTGCATCGAATTTTATTAATAGTTAATATTTTACTCAAGTATTTTTATTTCATTAACTAAAGCAGGACATATAAATTTAAAAAATGCCGATAATTTAAAAGCTCTTTTAGCAAAATATTTTGAAAACGTTTTCATATTCTCAATGAACGATGAATTAGTTCATACAGGCTTTTATCCTATGGCTAACTACATTTTAGGAATGTGCGTAGGAATAAAATAGAATTATTGACCAATTGTTTCTAAAACTTTTGTTTTTAATGTTTTTAAAATCACATCAACAAAATTTTCTGATGAAAAACCATTTTTTCTACATAAATTTTCATATGTATCGTATTCATGAATAAAATCATCTATAGCTATATGTTGATAATTTACATCATTTATTTCTTTTGTAGCATCTAAAACATAATTATAAATACCATCAGATTTTGAAGCTTCTTCAACTACTAAAACATTTTTTGTTTTTGAAATACTTTCAATTACAAGATCTTTGTCGAAGGGTTTTATAGTAGGAAAATACAATACTTCCACACTAATGTTTTTATTTAATAAATATTTTCCGGCTTCTAATGCAGGTTTTAATTGGTACCCTATAACAACAATTGTAAAATCATTTCCTTCTGTTACTCTAATACCTTTACCAACAATAATATCTTCTTTTTTAAACTCTACATCATGAGCATTATCAGCTATTCTAAAATAATTAATTAAACCATTATTATACGCTTGTTTAAATAAGATATTGAATTCCATGCAGCTAGCAGAAAAGAAAATATTTGCTCTTTTAAAATGTTTCATTAAGGAAATATCTGCATAACAATGATGCGAACATCCTAACTGTGAATAATCAAAAGCTCCCCCAACTGAGACTAAATTTACGCCACATTTTTGATATCCAAAATCGAGTTTAATTTGTTCATAAGATCTTTCAATAAGAAATGGAGCAATTGTATGTACCACAGGTATTAAACCACTTTTATATAAACCTGCTGACATTCCAACAATAGATGGTTCACAAATTCCAATATTATAATATCTATCCTGACAAGCTGTATTAAATTTTTGCAAAATACCATGACTTATATCACCAACCAAAACCACTAATTTTGGATCTTTCAATCCCACTTCCACCATAGTATCAGCAAATTCTTGTCTAATTGTTTTCATATAATTCCTTAGCTATTTTTATCATTTCTTCTTCATTAGGTATTCTATGATGCCATTTTCCGTGACCTTCAATAAAACTTACACCTTTACCCTTTACAGTATTGGCTATTATGACTTTAGGTTTTCCATCTAAATTGTATTCTAATTTTGAAAAAACATTTTCTAAATCATTAAAATTATGACCATCAATTTCATAAGTTTCAAAGCCGAAAGAATCCCATTTTTGTTTAAAAGGTTCTAATGGAAGAATTTGAGCAGCAGACCCATTATAATCTACTATTGCAACTAAATTTCCTAATTTTAAATTTTTAGAAACTAAAGCGGTTTCCCAGATTGTCCCTTCATGACATTCTCCGTCCCCTAAAAGGCAAATGACTTTATTAGTTTTTTTTTGTATTTTTAATCCCAAAGCTAATCCGGCCGCCATTGGAAACCCATGCCCAAGAGATCCTGTAGAAGCTTCGACACCAGGAACTTTTGTTACATCAGGATGACCTCCTAAAATTCCTCCTGACTTACTATATAATTTTAAATCTTTTTCAGAAACAAATCCGAACTTATTCAAAACTACATACAAAGCAGCAGCACCATGTCCTTTACTTAAAATAAAAAAATCTCTTAAAGAACTTTTGTAATTTTTAGGATCAATATTTAATACATGTTCATACAAATAATTAATAATATCTACTATTGAAAAAGAACTAGGAATATGTCCTTCTCTACTATTATAAACAATATCTACAATTTTTTTTCTTAAATCAGAATTCAATATTACCTCAATTTATTCTTGTTGAAAAAATGTTTTTCCTTGTCCACCATCTACTAAAAAAGCTGAACCAACGCAAAATGAAGCTAAATTAGAGCATAGAAAAGTAATAACTTCAGCTATTTCATCTGGCTTGCCAAATCTTTTTATCGCCATTCTTTCATTTAAATATTTCTCTACAAAAGAAGGGTTGTTTTTATTCATTTCATCCCAATATCCGCCCTCTGTAAAAATAGCCCCAGGTAATATTGCATTTATTATAATTCCATCTTTAGCTACATACCGACCTAAACTTCTTGTATATGCTACTAAAGCTGCTTTCGCAGCACAGTAAGTGGGACTACCCTGGTTTTCTAAAGCAGAAATAGAAGAAGTATGACAAATTCTTCCCCACTTTTTTTCTTGCATATATGGTATAATTAACCTATTGATTTCCATAGGCACTTCAAAATTAATTTTTTGAACTTTTAGCCAATCTGCTGCTGAACAAAGTGGATTTTTTATATTTAAATTTCCACCTAAGTTATGCACAACAATGTCAGGGATCATATTTGATAAAATAAAAAAATCAATCAATTCTTTTACTTTATTAGGCTCTGTTAAATCAGCACAAAACATTCTATGCTTTGAACTATCATCTAACTCTTCTAACAAGTTATTTAAATCGGATTTAGTTCGGCCATTTACAATTACACTAACACCTTCTCTTGCTAAGCACTTTGCAACTGATCTTCCAATCCCTCTTCCAGAAGCTGATATAAAAGCAATTTTATTTTCTAGTTGTAAATCCATTATTGACCTTTAAAACTAAAATTCTATATCCTTCAAAATTAAATTTCAAATTTTCAGAAAAAACTTTATAAAAAGTAAAAATATTCTTAATCTATGTTATGAATTTTTAATAAAAGATTTTTTTGATGAGCCGTTTAAAAAAAATAATTAAAAAAGTTTTAAATCTTATTTTTTCGACAAATGCAATTTATTCTAAAAATAATTTTAATGACCTTTTAAAAAACAATCTATTTAAACTACTTGATGTTGGTGCAACTGGAGGAATGGATGAAAATTGGGCAGAAATAAGTGACTTTTGCCATTATTTTACTTTCGATCCGGATCCAAGATCTAAAATCTTATCAAATTTTGCAAAACATACTAATTATAACATTGGTCTTTGGTCAAAAAAAGATCTAATATCTTTTAATTTAGCAAAGTATCCTCAAGCTTCATCAATCTATAAATTTAATAATGAAAATTTATCTTTGTTTCTAAATCATGAATGCCATCAAACTGTAAAAACTATAAAAATTCATGTAAATTCAATAGATAATGTTTTTAATGGAGAAAAAGTTGATTTCATTAAATTAGATGCTGAAGGCGCAGATTTAGAAATCCTTAAAGGTGCTGAAAACACAATTGTAAAAACATGTTTAGGTATCCAAATAGAAGTCTCATTTATTAATCGCCATATCAACGCTCCATATTTTTCAGAAATAGATGACTATCTAAGAAAACTTGGATTTTCACTGTTTTCAATTGAACCGGAAAAATGGATAAGAAAAAACAACACTTTTTCAATAACAACTAATCCTCAATTAATTTGGGGAAACGCTATTTACCTTTTATCTAAAGAAAAACTGATAAATGTACTGTCAAATTTACCCAAAAGTGAAGCAGAAACAATATATTTGAAGTATATAATTTCTTTATTAATTTATAACTTTCATGATTATGCAATGGAAATTTGTGAAACTTTTAATAAATTAAATATCCTATCTGATCAGATATGCATAAACTCTAAAAAAATCATTCTAAACTCTCTTCCCAAGAGTTTTGCTTATTTATTAAAATTAGTATTCAGTATTATCCTTTTTTCTAGCTGCTTACTTCTTTTTTTCGCTTTCAGTAAAATCAGAAAATCTTGTTTAAATTATTTGAAAAAATCTCTTATAAATTTATCTAAGTCTATACTGAACGTTTGTAGATATGGAGTAAATAATAGTTCTATAACCGGCTAATTTTTTTTAAGATCTTTGCAAAATTTTTTATATTATGAAAATCCTTATAATCAGTTTTCATTTTTTTAATTTTTTCTTCAAT
>MGLU01000071.1:11668-17990 GCA_001796155.1 Chlamydiae bacterium RIFCSPHIGHO2_12_FULL_27_8
TTTGTTGTCCCAATTTATAATTAATTCTTCTAAATTGTATTTACTAAGTTCTGTGGCCATCCATGTATTATTGCTAGTAATAGGGATTGCTCCAGCTACAATTGCTTCAACAAAAATACCCGAAGTTCTATATCTATAATTTTGCTTTTGATAAGGTAATAAAATTAAATCCGCTTTACTCATAAGTGTATAATATTCTTCTCTAGTTAAAAAAGATGAAACTAAGTGAATTTTATCATTAATATTTATTTTATCCTTAGAATTTTCAGCAATAATTAATTTGATAGGAAGATTAGAATTTTTTAAAAGATTAGATAGCTCAATTATTGTAGAAAGGCCTTTTTCTTCTCTAATAAGACCCCCTGGCCACCATAATAATATCTCTTTTTTTCTTGATCGATTATTATTCATAAATTCTGTATGAGGAATTGGCAATACATAAAATTTTCTTTTAAATAAATATCCATTTCTCTTTGCAATTAAAGTGCTATCAGTCATGTATGTCATATTATTTTTACCAATACAAAATTCAATCAAATATGAAAAAAAAAGACTTATTTTACCTTTAAGAATCATCACATCATATTCAAATCTATGTAGCAACCAAAACTTTATTTTAGGTCTAAGCAGTAAAACACAAATAAATACTAAAATTAATGTTTGAATATTAAAATCTTCCATAAATAAAACTGGTTTTTTTTCTTTTTTTAATTTCTTAATAATTTTGAAAAAAGGAAGAAAATTTCTTAGATTTTTTAATTTTTTTTGAGGATCCATTTTATAAAGTTTTTTTACCCAATCAGAACTTAATAAACCAATTTCACAATCTTTAGGAATGATTTTAATACATTTCCATTGGTTTATTTTTGCAGCTTCACTGAATGCCCTGTTATATTCGAAAAAATGCCCAATTTTATTTTCAAGTGAAGGAATTATCGAATAAATTGTAAACACACTCTATTTCCAATTATTGTTATGCCTTCTCAGTTTGTACATATCTTTATCTTTTTCTAATTCTTGCAAAAGTTTATTATCACCCCATTTGTCAAATTCAACACTAAAATTCCTTCCATTAATAGCCTTTGACTTACAAGATACCAGCCATGTACAACATTCAATAACTTTTTTCACATCAACAAAATCATTATTTTTAAATTTTTCTAATGTTTTATTATAATTATCACTATTTTTTGAAATATCTGAATTGATTGTTTCATTATGAATTTTTGTTTTTACCCATCCAGGTCCTACAATGTTAAATCTTACATCAGGAATCTCTGCATCAAGAAGTTCACACATTTTTGTTAATGCAATTTTAGAAATTATATAACTAGAATAATTAATAACAGCGTTGTTAGTTCCTCCACCTGCAAAAAATAATACTGTTGGAAATAAAATGTTTTTATTCCTAGATGGTAGTAATAAATTTAAAATTCTTAATTGATTAATAAAATTTATATGAATGCTCTTTTCCCACTGATCAAAATCTGTATTTTGAAAATCACCAATAGGATTCATAGTACCGGTACAAAAAACTAATACATCCCAACTATCGATAGAGTTTGATAATTTTTTAAAAAAAGTTTGAATCGATTGTTTTTCTGAAATATCTAAGTTAAATAATTTCACATTATATATTTTAGTTAAATCAATTACTTGTTTAGTTTTTTTTCTAAAAGTTCCAAAAAGATTCCAGCCTTTTTCAGACCAACTTTTACATAAATCAATTCCTATATCGCTTGATGCAGAAATAATAATACAATTTTTCAATATTTTTTTCCTGCACCAATAGACCAAATATAATGACACATTGGTGAATAGCCTGTATGAAGCACTTCATCGTTCATTCCAAACATAAAAGCAAATTTAAATCTATCTTCCGTAATTTTTTTTAACTCTTCCATAGATTTTAAATTAATATGTTGAACTCTACTTCTTTCTGTAGCGTACTGATTAGCTGTAACATTTGGGGTTCCGGTAATTAAAACAGAGTCTTCTTTTAACATCTTACATGTATTTGCATAAAAATCATTTTCTTTTTCAGGATCCAAATGTTCAATTACATCAATTGAATATGCTGCATCAGCTTGAATTTTTAGGTAGTCATTATTTAGATCAATATGCTCAAAAGTTACATTTTTTAAATGTTTTAAACGCCTTTTACAATCATCTATATGTCTTTTATCCCAATCTACACAAACTAAATGTTTAACTTCTTTTGCTATTATTGGTATGCCAAAACCATCCCCAAAACCTATTTCAATCACCAAATCTTTTCCTTGCAACATTTTTGCACAAAATTTATATCTAGCAAGTACAAATGATAAATGTTTTGGATCATTAAAAAAACTATATGCCGACCAATGACCTAATAAAAATTCAGGAGTTGCAAATTGATAATCAGTGCCTTCTTTGTAGCCGTCCCAATCTGTTTTTTTTATTTTTTGCATTAATTTTCCTCTTTATTTGAATATTCATAAATTTGCTTAACATTTAAAATTTCTTGAATTTCTTCTTGTGATAATTTTGGATCTAAATCTTCTAGTCCATTTCCAAATCTCAACATTGGTAGAATTTTTTGATTTTCAAAAATATTAACCTCACAAAAAACAGGCCCTTTTTTTTCAAAGATTAGATTTAATTTCGACTCTATTTCTAAATCATCTCTAATAAAAACATATTCTAATTTAAACGCTTCGGCAATTTTTTTGTAATCAGGAAAATAAAGACCAGTTGTTTCATTTACTGCAGCAAAATTAGATTCTAACCAGTTCTCGAGAGTCTGTTTTTGAATACCATGACCTTTATTATTAAATAGAAAAACACATACAGGTAAATTGTGTCTTCTTAAAGTAGCTAATTCTTGTAAACACATCATAAATCCTCCATCACCAATAATACAGAGAACTCTATTATTAGAAGCAAATGCTGCCCCTATGCTAGCCGGTAGAGAATACCCCATTGGAGTGTGATTCCAAGCAGAAAATATTTTTTGACCTCTTTTCATATCAAAAGCTTGTCCTGTCCAACAAAGATTAGCACCTGTATCAGTTATTACTATATCAGAAACCAAAGATGTTTTAGATAGCTTTTTAATAAATAAATAAGGGTTTACTTCTGTTAAATTATTTTGAATTTCATCATCAATTATTGGAAATCTATTTTTCCAGTTGTTAATTTCATTAATCCATGATGTAAATTGATTTTTAGTTTCAATATCAAAATTATTTTTGCAAATTTGAAAGAATTCTTTTAAATCCGCATTAATAGATAAATCAATAATAACTGTTTCTTTCTCAAATTTATCTATTTCTTCTATATCAATATCAACCATAATTTTTTTAGCATTCGGAGCAAATAAATTTTGCTTACCACCTGTATTCATTTGAGAAAGCTTAGATCCAATTACTATTATTAAATCTGCTTTTTGAACAGCTAAATTCCCATATCTTGGTCCACATATACCAAAACATCCCATATTTAATTCATCATCAAAAGAAAAAACACCTTTCGCAGCCCATGTTGTTAAAGCCGGAATTTTTAATTTTTGTATAAATTCATATGCTTCTTTTTCTGTATTAGAAACAATTACGCCGGCTCCCAATATTACTACAGGCCTACTTGCATTATCAATAAGCTGAAACATTTTTTGAATATGATTTATCGAAAAATTATTACATTTCAAGGGAGGAATAAATGAACATAATTTTTTAACATCTATATCGACTCTTTGTAAATCATCAGGAATATCTAATATAACAGGACCTTGTCGTCCTTCTTTTGCAAAATATAGAGCTTTTTCTAGCTCATACTTAATCATTAGTGGATCGATAATTAATTTTACATATTTAGTAACACTTTTAAAAATTGATTCTATATCTGTTTCTTGAAAACCCCTTTGTCTTAGTTTTGTTGTTTTTCTAAGTCTAGCTCTAGCAACTTGCCCTGTAATACAAATTAATGGTATTGAATCAAAATATGCATTACATACACTTGTAAGTAAATTTGTTGCTCCCGGACCAGAAGTAGTCATCATTAGACCAAAATGTCTAGTTACTCTAGCATACATATCAGCCGAAGCAGCTCCATGCTGTTCATGTTGGGAACAAATATAATCAATATTAGGATGTTTTCTGCATGAATCAATTAAATGGATTACAGCTCCACCAGAAACAACAAAACATTTTTTTATATTCCTTGCGGCTAAAAAGTCAATTACAAAATCTGAAAGTTTCATTACAAACCTACTAAAAACAGTATAATTAAATAAAATTCTAGAGCAATACTATTTAAATTGAAAGCTGTTTATTTTCGCTTGTATTAACGTTTATTTTTTTAAAATTTAACAAACCATCTAAGGCTTAACCCCAGGGAAATTGCATGATAAAGTTCTTGACACAGCCCTTCATAGAGAAGCACTCTTTTTTGGTGGCTTGGTGAAGAAGACTTGGTATTCCACAGTCTTTGACAAAAATGCCTATGAAAAGCATTTGTCAATAAGTTTATCATACAATCGCCTTGGGCTTAACCCATATTCTTGTTTGCCAGCCTTTATACCAAAAATTATTATAGTCAGGCTTTTTTTATTCTGTAATAATTAAATTCCATTCAGATAAAAGTGGTAAAATTTCTTTGTAATATGGTCTTTCCGAATTATTCAATATTAATAAACCACCAGATTTTGATTTGCTCATTGCACTCAATATACAACCCTTTCTATTTCTCCCATCAACTATAATAATATCAAAAGAATCATCTTTAAAATTAGAACAAACATTATAATACGGCATTGGATGAAAAATATAATTTATTTTTTCCAATAAACCTCCCTTTTCTAACGTATAATATATTAAATCAAACCATCTTTCATCATGTTCAACTGAAACAATATTCACATTTTTTTCCGCAGACCAAACTGTTGAACCGCCGCTGCCGAACTCTAATACGATGATATTCTCATTATGTGTTAAAAAAGATTCAATAATTAAAATAGCCTCTTCAGTAATCCAAGGTGTTGTTCTTAGAATCATATCTTCTACTCTTGGACCGGATTAAGGATAAGAAATGAAACTAAAAAGTGTTTTATTTTTTTAGGCCAAATTATATAAATTTATATCATTCAGTAAAATAATATATTCATATTTATAATATAATAGCATTTTGTTTATGTAGTCAAAAAGTGTTTTTATGGAGAAAATATAGATCTATTTTTATAGCACACTGAATATTCAATATTTAGTTGCATTATTTATTAATATTCTTTATAAAACTTAAGTGTTATTTTATAAAAATATTTCTTATCCCTAAAAAAAATGCAAAAAAAGTTAATAGTAAATTTTTCTTTACCCTTAAATAATTTTTCTTTCGGTGCCTTATTAATTTTAAAACAAGAGATTGATATTTTAATAAATATTCTAAAATTAGATATTATTGAAATTTATTCTTCTAAAGAGTTAATAATCTCCCATTTGAACAAATTAAAAAATCAATTTACAATAAAATGCACTCTATATAGTTCTATAAACGATCATTTAGAAAACCATGCTGTATGGCCAACTCAAGAATTAATCTATACTGATATAGATTCTTTCCAGAGTTTTAAAAGAATCATTTTTTTAAACGAAAAATATAAAATTAAACCTTTATTAAAATGGAATACTACTACCTTTAATAACGCTAAAAGTTTTATAAAGTATTTTGCAGAAAAAAATTATTTAGTTCATTTAAAAAACATCCCACCATATAAGTCAGAAGAAAGTAACGCAAATTTAGATAATTGGAAGTATTTTTTTCAGAAAAACGCCATTTTAAAAAAATGTCATTTTATATTAATCGGAAATGATTTTATTCCAAATGAAATATTAAATATTCCGGGCATTTATATTGCTAAAAATATTCTCTCTTCTATTTATGAAGAAATTGCATTAATTAATTTTGTAAATGGATTTTTAGGAATGGCTTCCGGTTTAGCTCAAGGCATAATTTTTAGCAACACTCCATTTGTTATTTTTAAGCACCCTCTACATCATAAAAAAATAATGGAAAGAGAATTAAATTCTCCTTATGGATTTTCATTTTGCAATAATAATCAACAAATCTGGAGAAAAGAAGATAGTATAAAAAATATTGAAAAAGCTTTTTTATTAATCAATCAAGAAAAAAATGGACAGGTTTAAAAATAAAATTGTATTGATTACCGGTGCAGCTAAAGGTATAGGTTTAAACATTTTAAAATCTTTTGTTAAGGAAGGGGCTATTTTAATATGTTTTGACTTAGAAAAAATTAATGAAGAAGAGCTCCAAAATGATTTAAATGAATTTA
>MGLU01000072.1:0-853 GCA_001796155.1 Chlamydiae bacterium RIFCSPHIGHO2_12_FULL_27_8
TAGGTTTAGAGTTTTTAGCAAAGGATTTTTTTTGTTCTTGATAATTTTTGTCTATAGAAAAGTAATAATATTTTTTTAAAGTTGTTTTTCCCCTATGAAAGACCGTTGACGCATAATTGCTGTATAACTGTTAGTATCTAATATTTTTCTTTACATAAGAAATAAAAAAAAGCATATTAACCCGTTTTAAATTTTAGTGGGGCAGAGTATGTTTAAGCTATTTTTAAAAATACTAAAGTCTAAACTTCTAAATTTTAATAAATCTGTTCTATTTTTTCTTTTTATATTTAGCGGGCTTTTTTCAGGAGAGCAGCCTCCGTCTACTATTGTTGATGATCTTGTAAATGTTACAACGGGTAACCTTTATTTTAATAAAACGGATGCCATATCTTTAGGGAAAGAACCATTCATATTTCCAAGACAATATTTAAACTTGACAAAACTTAATGAAACTTCTGACGGCGATCTTATACGTCCGAATGAAATGGACTCTGAAGAATTCAAACTTAGCGGGTGGTCATTTTTAAAACATACAAAAGCATGCATTAAACATGATAAGGGAGGAAGAAGATTAGACATATATGATTCTAACGGATCTGTTTTGAGGTTTGATTTTCCAGCTTCTGATAAAAAGAATAAAAATTCTGCAAAAGTTTTAAAGCTTAGAAATGTGTTTATGGGCTTTTCCAATATGGGCAATGCGATTACCGAAGCCGGTAATAATTACAGGAATGTGAGGGTAGTTTTTGAAAATGAAAAAAGGGTTACGGTATACCTCTCTAACGGCGTTATTAGAAAGTACTACAGACCGGAAGGTGGAGAAAATAATTTTTCTCTTGAGGAGGAGATTTTA
>MGLU01000072.1:860-2406 GCA_001796155.1 Chlamydiae bacterium RIFCSPHIGHO2_12_FULL_27_8
GCAATAGAATTCTCTATGAGCATAGCGATCATGCATATCTGACCAAAATAACAACCCTTAGTCCAAAAGGCAAAGTTTTAAGTTTTATTGAAATAGATCATAAGCATGCGGACTGGAAAAGGAAAAACAAAAATGATGAAAAAAGTGACAAGTATGATTTTTCGATAAAGACAAACAACGGGCAGCAAATCTGTTATAACTTCAGCAATTATAAGATTCTTCTAAAAGGCGATGATAAAAGGGACAAAAATCATCTTTTTTATTTAAAGGAGGCACAAAGTTCCCTCTATATGGAGAAGATGGAATATTATTTGGATCACAAGCTGACAACTCCTCTTTTGAGAGAATACAATCTTCCCGGCGGAAGATTTTTCAAAATAAACTATTATTTTCCGGGCAGCAAAAATAAAAATATAGAAGACGAAAAATTTCAAAAGGTCAGCTCAATTGAAACATTTGATTCAAAAGATAGACCGAAATATAGGTTTTTCTATGAGTTTGCAGAGCCCTACAAAAAGGGAGGCAAAACAACCGTTTTAGACTATTATGACAATAAAACCATTTTTCATTATTCCGATAAAATGAGAATGGAGAAAATTGAAAAATATCAAAATGGCTCTCTACATCATTATGAAACATTTTTTTGGGGCGGTGATAAAACGGAAGAGGAAGGTTTTTATAAGGGAGCAGTTTTTCATAGCGGTAAAGGAGCTGCAATACATGCCTTTATAAATACATATGACAGCCTCCATATTGGAAATGTGGTCAAAAAGGTCATATATGGGAATTTAACAGGTACAGGTAATAATTTTATAACCCTGAACGGTCATGGATTACCTGCCGATACAAATGAGAGCTACATAAAAACTTTTGAATATACCAATGATAATTTAATAAGTAAGGAGATAGATGAGGATGGTATCTCTATTGAATACCTTTATCTTCCCAACACAAATCTTGTTACTGCGAAGTTCATTAAATATTTAGATATAATCAAACAGAGATTTTTTTATGAATATGATGAGAACAATTTTTTAATAGAGGAGATGGAGGATGACGGGAAATCAAAAGATAAAAATGATTTATCCGGTATAAGTAAAAGGCTAATCAAAAAAATTACCCCCCACAAAGATGCAAATTTATTTGGGTTTACAAAAACTTTAGAAGAAAAATATCTTCACCCTGCTACAAAAGAAGAGATCCTTTTAAGAAGAGAAGATATTTTTTATTTTCCTGACGGGAAAATAAAACGCAAAGATATTTTTGATGCTAAAAACTCTTTAAGATATTCGCTAAATTATACCTATGATCCAAAGGGAAATTTAGAAACGGAAACGGATCCGCTTGGAAGAAAGGCTATTTACAAATATGATGAGAACGGCAACAGGATCTATGAAAAAGACTTTTCAGACAAAACTTCTTTTTTTGAATATGATCAAAATAACAGGCTGATCAAAAAAACATTAAAGGTTAATAATTTAGATTATGTAACTCAATATGGATATGATGTAAACAATAACCTTGTATTGGAAACCGATCCAAGAGG
>MGLU01000072.1:2453-6667 GCA_001796155.1 Chlamydiae bacterium RIFCSPHIGHO2_12_FULL_27_8
AAGGAGATCCTTCCAAATAGCGAAATTGTAATTAAAAGGTATAATTTTTATGGAAATATAACATATATAAAACATCAGGACAATAGTGAAGAGAGCTTTATTTATAACAAGAACGGCACCTTAAAAAAGCATGTCAATCAGATGGGAACTTCTACCGAATATGAATATGATTATCAAAAAAGAATAATTTCAAAAAAAATTATCTCATCCAAAAAAGAAAAACTTTTTGAAGAACATTTTAAATATGGCACTTTTAATCTGATCTCACATACCGACAATGAAGGGAATGAAACTGTTTTCAGATATGATAATGCCGGTAGAAAAATTCATGAAGAAAAAAAATCTTCTAATAACACTATCATCTCTAAAGAGCAGTTTTTTTATAATGAGATGGGTTTTTTAGATAAGATCATTTATGGCAATGCATTGATAGTTCAATACGAAAAGGATTTACTGGACAGGATTTTGGAAGAGAGAAGATCAAATTTAAAAAACCAACTCTTATACAAAATAGGCTATAGATATGATAAGACAAATAATCTCTCCTGCATAAAAACATATGTAAATAATACTGAACAAAAAAAAGAGTTTTTTTATGATGAGCTGGATAGGTTAATAAAAACCATTGATCCGTTAAAAAATATTGAAAAAATTGAATATAACGATTTTTATATAAATGATCTTTCTCAAAAAGTGCTTAAGAAAACAGTTGTTAATGCAATAGGGCAAAGAACTGTTATTACTCATGATGCAATTGGAAGGGAGATAAAAATCGAAGAGATGAATCCAAAAGAGGTAAATGACAATATATTATCTTTGGAAGAAAAGTTTTATGATATTAGCGACAATTTAAGAGTTCAAAAAAGCACTGTGTATAATCCGGACCGCTCCTTTAAAAATATCCTTACATCCTGGGAATATGATAACATGGGCAGATTAATAAAGCTTACAGAAGCAAAAGGATCTAATATTGAAAAAGAGACTTTTTATACATATTCTAAAAATGGTCAGCTTATAAAAACTATAAAACCTGACGGTACTCTTATAGAAAATAGCTATGATGAACTTGGAAACAATATTGAGATAAAATCATCTGACTTTTCTATTCATTATCTTTTTCAATATGACGCTCTGAATAGGTGCATTTCAGTGCAAGATCTTATAAATGATGAGAATATAGCAAGAAAATATGACATGATAGGCAACCTTTTAGAAGAAAAGCTGACAAATAATTTTATTATTTCTCATAAATATGATCTTTTGGGAAATAGGACAAAAACTGTCTATCCCGATAAAAGCTCCGTTCATTATTTATATAATCCTGTCAATTTAACAATGGTTATAAGAGTTGATAAAAATGAAAATAGATATGAGCATATTTTTGATAAATATGATCTTGACGGCAATCTTTTGGAAGAGATACCTGTTAATAAAAACAGAGTAAAATTTCAAATAGATGAACTATCTAGAATAGTATCAATAGATGCAAAGGGCTTTAAGCAGAAGATAAAAGGCTATGATAATATCGGAAGGATAAAAGGAATGAAGACAGAAACTTCTTCTTATAAAAATGATACCGATTTTAGTTATGATGAGCTAAATCAATTGACTCATGAAAGCGGACTTTTTCAAAATGATTATGGATATGATTCCCATAATAACCGTCTTTTGAAAAATGAAGAAATATACACTGTAAATGATTTGAATGAACTTTTGGATACATCTATTGAGCAATTCGAATATGATAAAAACGGCAGGCCGTTTTTAAAAAGGAGTAAAACCGGCGAGACATTTTTTGTATATGATGCTCTGGACAGACTTGTAAGAGTTGAAGAGAAAAATAAATTTATTATTTATTTTGGTTATGACGGCTTTAACAGAAGAGTAAAAAAAACGGTAAAAAAGCATGTCCAAAGTCTTTTTAGCGATAGATGGGAGACTGTAAATGAGTCCTACATACATGACGATCAAAATGAGATAGGTTCAATAGATGAGAGCGGCGATATTAAAACTTTAAGGATCCTTTCCGATAGTTCAAATGCAGAGATAGGTTCTGCAATATCTTTTGAGATTAATGAAAAAGTATATACCCCTATTTATGATTTTCAGGGCAATGTTGTTATTTTACAGGATATGAATAGAAAGGAGATAGAATCTTATGGTTATAGTGCTTTTGGAGAGAAAAAAATATATGATGAGCGGGCTTATGAAATAAGTTCATCTAAAATAAATAATCCATGGCAGTATCTCTCCAAAAGATTAGATGAAGAGACAAATCTTGTATTTTTTGGAAGAAGATATTACGATCCTGAAATAGGCAGATGGCTTACACCAGATCCAAAGGGTTTTGTTAACGGCTTAAATCTCTATGCATATGTTTTAAACGATCCTTTGATAAAGCTGGATCTATACGGTCTTGAGATAGATGATTTTCCAAGGATGGATTTTTCAAAAAGCAATATGAATCTTTTTTTGAATTTTAATATTGAATTTAACTCTTACTGGAAATATCTGCTTTTAATGAAAATTCAAAATCTTTCATTTCATTCAAACAAAAACTTAGATCTTTTCGGCAGCTCTTACTACAGGATTTTAAACAGTAGAGTCATGGGTGTCGATTGGTCAATCAATTTTTATAAGGGCATCTTTGAGGTTTTTACGGGAATCGAGCTTACAGATCCTTTGACAAGGATGGGTACACAGGGTAGGATTTTTGGAAGAAATATCGCCAAAATGTACGCTGATGTCTCTTTAATCATGGGACTTTGTATGACAGCAACAGGGACTTTTACTTCAGGAGCTTCTCCTATATTTGCAATGGCAGGAGGACATATTGTAATTGCTGCAGTAGAGAGTGCGTCTATAACCTTAGTAGCCGGAGGACTTGCTGCAACAGCTCAAGGACTTATTTTACAGAGAAATTATGATAAGCTTGGAAAATTAGAGGTTTCAAAAAACAAAAATATTTCTGTAAATCAAATAAAGGAATTAATCCAAAAAGGTAAAGCTCCAAAATCTATAGAAAGAATTGATAAAGCTAAAATTGCTAACGAAATAGATCATATTCATTTTAAGCAAGCTTTTTCTATAAATCGAGATGGTACATTCAAACATAAACCTAAGAGTGGTACTAAGCTTACTAATAAAGAAATTAATTTTCTTAAAAAGATAAATTTTAAAATTCCTGAGGAGTTATTATGATATTTGCAAATAAAAAAATTAAAGAATGGATTACTGATATTTGGAAAACAAAAACTTATTTAGATTATGATGACTTACATATTGATATAATTAATAAAAAATTATCTAAAAACCAAAAGGAATGGTTTTACAAAGGAATTGAATATTTAAAAATTGCAGAAAAAATAAAAAAAGAAATGAATATTCCATTAAAAGTATTTTTATCATTCTCTCTAATTGATTCAAAAAAACTAAAAAAAGTTTTGATCCCGGATATTAATTCTTTTATTAGAAAAATTGATACAACTCCTCCTTCACTATATTTATTAGAGTTTATAAAAATTCAAAATGAAGGAGTATTATTAAATAATAATGCAATTTTTTTTATTCCTGATGAAATTGGGTGTTTTGATATACATTTTTTTTGTAAAGAAGAAAATACATATAGACAAAGTTTATGGTTTTTTATTAAAGAAGATTATTAAAATAAATGAATAACAAAAAATATGAAAAACTTTATGAAAAAATCATAAAAAAAAAAATTTATTCTGACGAATATTCTGAAGCATTAGTGTATTCCTTAATGGAAATTGAAAAATCACTTAAACTTGTTTATAGAGAATTATTACCTATTCTTTTGGAAAATAATTTCCCTAAAGATGTCTTTATAAAAAAGCTTTGGGATATTCGTGAAGAATTTCGACATATTGATTATCATATAAAAGATGGAAATTTATTAGACTTATAAATAGATTTTCCAAAAAGCTATATGAATCATTCTTATGAATTTTAATACTGATTTTCAATCATAACAGTTAATAATAGTAGTTGTTAATTTTTGAAGGGTAATTTTCTCAAATCAGATTCTAGATATTTTTTTGGGACAATTTTGGGACACTGTTAAAAAAAATTAACCAAAAACTACTATAAAATACTGAAAAGAAATTTCAATAAACATCTATGCTTTAATTATTTAAATATATTTGATTTTAGTATTTTTTAGTTACCGGAAGACTTAAAATCCCTTGGGCGGA
>MGLU01000073.1:0-4872 GCA_001796155.1 Chlamydiae bacterium RIFCSPHIGHO2_12_FULL_27_8
TCTTCGGGTATAAATTCAAATTTAATATGTATACTTCCTCGGCTGATTTTTTTTTCTACTTCTTTTTTTATAAAATGATCTAGAAAAAAAAATATTCCGGGAAGAGAAAAATTTACTTCAAAAAACCTTTTGTTAATAGCACTTATTTCAATGCTCAGTCTTCCTGCATTACTTGAAGCGATAGCCTTAGCAAAGCCTGTCATGCTCTTAATCATTCAATTTCTTATCTTTAGTTAATAAAATTGTATAATTAATAAAATGGCTTGTCAAGAAGCCATTTTTTTTATATCAATTAAATAAATAGGTAAAATTATGGCTCTATATAAAACTCATACCAGATTTAATATTTTCATAACACTGCCTGTATATGTTTTTATAATGTTCTATTTCTTAAAATCTTCCAATTTATATATTTTCATCTTTTCATCGAGCTTCATCTATTCAACATATTTTATGAACCCGGACATGGACTTAGCAAATAAAATAAAACTTTTTTCTTTAAGAGGAATTTTAACACTGCCTTTTAGAGGGTACTCTTTAATCTTTAAACATAGAGGAATTTCACACTCCCCAATTTTTGGAACTTTTACTAGAATATGCTATCTAGGAGGCTTTTTTTATCTTTTAATATTTTTTTTAGATGCACCTCATATTAATAAAACTATATTTTTTAATATTTTAAAAAGTCAAAGTTTTTTATATGGCTTTTTTGGAATATTTTTTGCGGATTTATCTCACCTAGTTTTAGATAAAATCTCAAGTTAAAATTTTAACAGGTTCAAAACTTCTTCTATGAATTGCACATAGACCAAATTCCAAAAGAGCTTTTCTATGCATTTCCGTTCCATATCCCTTATGTAAATTAAATCCATAATTTGGATACATTTGATGATATTCATTCATAATATTATCTCTTGTGACTTTTGCAATTATTGAAGCTGCAGCAATTGAAACAGATTTGCAGTCGCCATTAATAATTGCTTTCGAAGGTATTGTCATAAGAGGGTGAATTCTACCGTCAAATAATAAATATTCCGGCAAAATTTTTAAGCCCATTACTGCTTTTTTCATTGCCAAAAGCGATGCTTGATGGATATTTATTTTATCAATTATCGTATGATCAATGATTGATACATTATAAATCACATTTTCATGCTCAGTAAGCCTTTTAAAAATATCCAGACGGTTCTTTTCAGAAACTTTTTTTGAATCATCAACTCTTTTTAAATTAATTTTTTTTGGAAGAATTATTGCAGCAGCAACTACAGGACCAGCAAGCGGTCCTCTTCCTGCTTCATCAACTCCGCAAATTTTAAAAAAACCTTGAAGATTGAGTTCTTTTTCAAAAACTTTTAATTTATTAATACGATGTCTTTCTTTTGGAGATATTATCAATATTAACCTTATAGTAAATTTTACGACATAACGCGAAAAAGCCCACGGTTTCAATTGTAGGATGAAAGCGTCTTTTTGTCTTTGCTATTTTTAACATATTTGTTATAATTAATGCAATTTCAACTTCAAGAATTTTAAAAAAGAAAATTGAATAAAAATAGTTTTATGAATAAACTAGTTTTAAAATCTTTTTAAAAAAGATAAGAGCTTTTCATGACTTTTTCTCACATTATAATCCCAAAGAACTATAAAACACTATTTGAAAATATCAAAAAACGTATTTGCTCTTCTCAAATAAAAGCAGCTATTAAAGTAAATGAAGAACTGCTTAAATTATATTGGGAGATTGGGAAAGAAATAGCAGAACGCCAAGAAAGGGAAAAATGGGGTAGTGAAATTATAGAAAAGTTGGGAAAGGATTTGCAAAATGCATTTCCAGGAATTGAAGGCTTTTCTAGGCGTAATATCTTCAGGATGAGAGCTTTTTATCTTGCTTATCAAAAAGTGCCACAAGCTGTGGCACAAATTGATAGTCTTCCTATTTTTAGAATTCCTTGGGGGCATAATGCTATTCTAATTGAAAAAGTTAAAGATATAGAAACTAGGCTTTGGTATGAGAAAAAGCGATTGAACACGGATGGAGCCGCAACATGTTGGAATTGTGGATTAAATCGAATTTGCATAACCGTGAAGGCAAAGCCATTACGAATTTTCAAAGAACATTGCCAAGTTCTCAATCTGATTTAGCACATCAAACTTTAAAAGATCCTTATCTTTTTGACTTTCTTGCATTGCATAAAGATCATATTGAACAAGAACTTGAAGCTGGTCTGATTGAAAATATCCAGAAGTTTTTGATTGAGCTTGGGCAGGGATTTGCATTTGTTGGTCGACAAGTTAATTTACATTTAGGTGATGTTGATTATTATATTGATTTGCTTTTTTATCATTTGAAGCTGCGCTGTTATTGTATTGTGGAGTTAAAAAATACACCCTTTAAGCCTGAATACACAGGTAAAATGGGATTATATCTTGCTGCTGTTGATGAAAAATTAAAACATTCAACTGATAATCCATCAATAGGAATGATACTTTGCAAAAGTAAAGATAAACTTACTGTAGAATACACCTTGCGGGGTAATAATAATCCAATAGGTGTTTCGAGCTATGAGACCCAAATTTTTGAAAAATTACCAAAAGAACTGAAAAATAGTTTACCTACAATTGAAGAAATTGAAGCAGAACTAAGTAAAGAAGATCAATCATAAATAAAGAATTTTTGCTGTAATGTAACACATCACCATTAGAAACCTCTTGATGATTACATCTCCACAATCAAAAGAAATTGCGTTTATTTTTTTTCTTAAACATTATTAATTTTCCTAATTTATAAATTTGTTACATCTAAATTAATTGATATGCATCTTGATGGTGCTATTGATTCCGACTCCTATCACACCAAACTTGAAGAATATAAAAAAAGACAGAGAGAAATTACATCAGAAATAAAAAATCACATAGATGCAGATGAAACCTGCCTTATTACAGCAAGAAGTGTATTAGATTTAGCTAAAAGAGCTAAAGAAATTTTTATAAGTTCAAATTTAAAAGAAAAACAGGAACTTTTGAATTTTGTATTTTCGAACTTGTAATTAGACGGAAAAAGTTGCTTGTGACACTCCATGAGCCATTTTCGACACTCATAAAAAGTGTCACATCAACCAATGAATCTCCGGTTACTGGTTACGTTACGAACTTTTGATTGGATAAATTTAAACGAAAAACTCAAAAAATCATTTTTTCTTCAGTTAATATAATTACTTATTTTTTAAAAAAAGCTTCTAACAAAAAAACTTAATTAGCTAAAAAACAAAAAGTTACATCAATCCAGAATGTCTACAATTAATAGACATACTGGTTAATTTGACAAAAAACCAGAAAGTCGATAAAGTATAGATATACTGGAGACAACGATGGATATAATGAAAATTCTTCGTAATAAAGCTAAAATCGAAGAACTAGATTATCTTTTTATAATGAATTGTTTATCTTTTTATAAACAGCCAAGAGATAAGTTAACTAAATTATTAAAAAATAATCAATTGATCCGAATAAAAAAAGGTATCTATATTTTTGGTGAAGAATATAGATACAGACCTTACAGTTTAGAAATATTAGCTAATCTATTATATGGGCCTTCTTACATTTCATTTGAATATGCTTTATCATATTACAATCTTATACCTGAAAAAGTTACGCGAATAACAAGTGCTTGTAGTAAAAGAATAAAACAATTTACAACACCTGTCGGAGATTTTGTATATTATTATTTAGCTCCTTTAAAATATCCTGTTGGGATAAAAATTGAATCAATAGATGAAAATTCCAATTTTCTAATTGCAACAAAAGAAAAGGCCCTATCTGACTACCTTGCCAGAATCAAATTATTTAATAATAAAGACGATCTTTTCGAATATCTGATTGAATCCATGAGAATCGATCCGACAGAATTAAAAAATTTTAATTTTTCCTTAATGGAAGAAATTTCAAAAATATATAAAAATAAAAATATAGATTTATTATGCCAAATAATCAAAAATCATTAGTCCCTGAAGCTATACTTCAAATGTTAAAACGTTATAAATTAAATAGTATAAATGATTATAAAAACGCTATTAAAGAAATCGTTCAAGAAATAGCTCTTTTAGGGTTATGGAGAGCAAAATTTTTTGAAAAAGCCGCCTTTTATGGAGGTACAGCTCTTAGAATATTATATAAATTAGATAGGTTTTCTGAAGATTTAGATTTTTCTCTTTTAAAACCCGATAAAGCTTTTGATTTATCCAAATACGAAGATGCTATTAAAGATGAACTTGGAAGTTTTGGTTTTTCAGCAATAGTAGAAAAAAAGAAAAAAACAAAACAAAGTCCTATTAATTCAGCATTTATAAAATTAAATACAATAGAACATATGCTCTTAATAGGCCTCCCTAAAGGATTTGATAAAAGCATTCATCCAAAAGAATTAATAAAAATACGTTTAGAAATAGATACTGATCCCCCAAAAGATGACGGTATAACTGAAAATTGCATTCTATTATTGCCTTATCCTTTTTCTATTAAGACTTTTCGAATAGAAGATTTATTCGCCGGCAAAGTTCATGCTGTTCTTTGCAGAGAGTGGAAAGGAAGAGTTAAAGGAAGAGACTGGTATGACTTAATTTGGTTTATTTCCAGAAATATTTCCTTAAATATTGAATATTTAAGGAAGCGTATGGTTCAAAGCAATTATTGGGAAAAAAATCAAAAAATGACAAAAGATCAACTTTACGAGATTTTCAATAAAAAAATAGCTTCATTAGATATTAATTCCGCAAAAAATGATATTATCAATTTCATAAAAGATCCTTCTACTATTGAATTGTGGTCAAAAGATTTTTTCAGAAAAATTGTCAAAAAAATTAATATTCTATAAAA
>MGLU01000073.1:4880-5994 GCA_001796155.1 Chlamydiae bacterium RIFCSPHIGHO2_12_FULL_27_8
TTGAACCTGCGACCAATAGATTAACAGTCTACTGCTCTACCGCTGAGCTAACCCGGAAAAAGATTAAATATAAATAATATTATATAATGAAATTTTTATCAATTGCTTTAAGAGGAAAGTTGAATTTTTTATTATTTATCTATCAAAAAATAAATTAACATAAAAAATATTCACTACACCCATTAAATAAAACATGTTAGGATTAATCTAAAAAAATGATTTTTATGGATGTTTTAGAAGGATTTATTGAGCATATTACCTTTTATAATATTGAAAATGGTTTTACGGTAGCCAAATTAAAAAATAAGAATTTTTTACATACTATTACCGGAATAATGCCTTCAATTCAGCCGGGAGAGTCCGTTTCAATTGAGGGAAACTGGAAAAACCATCCTAAATTCGGAAACCAGTTCGAAGTTGTTTCTTACCAGGTTAAAGCCCCTTCGGATCTATTAGGCATTCAGAAATATTTAGAATCAGGTTTAATTAGAGGAATAGGACCTGTATATGCTGAAAGGATTGTGAAAAAATTCGGACTAGATACAATAAAAATTATAGATACTACTCCCAATAAGCTTTTACAAATAGAAGGTATCGGAAAAAAACGAATCGAAATGATCAAGGAAAATTGGGAAGAACAAAAGTATATTAGAGAAGTTATAATATTTTTGAAAAGTCATTTGATTTCACCTTCATATGCACAGAAAATTTATAAAATATATGGCGAAGCTACAATAACAAAAATAAAAGAAAATCCATTTATACTAGCAAAAGAAATAGACGGTATAGGATTTAAAACAGCAGATAATATAGCACAAAAAATAGGAATAACTAAAGAAAATCCATTAAGGATAAAATCCGGAATAGAATATGTCTTATATGAACTTACAAATCAGGGAAATACCTGCTACGAAAAAAATGATTTTTTTTCTTTAGCAGAAAAAATTTTGGAAGTTGATAAAAAAATTATAGAAAATGAACTTTCAAATTTAATAAAATTAAAAGAAATTATAGAAAATAATCTTAATAACCAAGCCTTTTTATGGCTTAGATCATTTTATAACTTTGAAATAGAAATTTCTAAAAATATTAATAGACTTTTACATTACAAAAC
>MGLU01000073.1:6001-9077 GCA_001796155.1 Chlamydiae bacterium RIFCSPHIGHO2_12_FULL_27_8
AGAACTTTTGATATCGATAAAGCTCTCATTTGGGTGCAAAAAAAATTAAATATAAATTTAGCTGAAAAACAGGTCTTAGCTATAAACGATGCCCTTTTAAATAAAATGCATATTATTACCGGAGGACCCGGTACCGGAAAAAGTACTATAACAAAATGTATTATCGAAATTTTAAAAGAAATAACAAACGACATTATTCTTTGTGCACCAACCGGAAGAGCTGCAAAAAGACTTTCTCAAATTACAAATAAAAAAGCTCAAACTATACATTCATTATTAGAAATAGACTTTAAAAAGAGATCGTTTAAAAAAGATGAGCACAACCCTTTAAAATGCGATTTAATAATAATAGATGAAGCCTCAATGATTGATACCTTCATTATGCATCATCTAATAAAAGCAATTCCTTCATATGCAAAAATTATATTTATCGGAGATATAGATCAGCTCCCTTCTGTCGGAGCAGGAAATGTTTTAAAAGATCTGATTGAATCAAATAAAATTAAATTTACAAAATTAAATGAAATTTTCAGACAAGCTAAAAATTCCAATATTATTGTAAATGCTCACAGAATTAATGTTGGACAAATGCCTATTTTTGAAAAAGAAGATTCAGATTTTTTATTTTATTATTTAGAAGAACCAGAAGAAATTGAGAAAAAGATTTTATCTATTTTTGAAAGTAAACTTATAAAAAAATTCGGGTTTAATCCAATTGATGATGTACAGGTATTAACTCCTATGCGAAAAGGAATTATTGGAGTAGAAAATTTAAACCTTTCAATACAAAATAAATTAAATCCATCTTCAAAACCTCTTTTTAGAAACGGTAAAAGATTTCATTTATTCGATAAGATCATGCAAATAAAAAATAATTATTCTAAAAATGTTTTCAATGGAGATATAGGTAAAATAATTAAAATAGATTTAGTAGAACAAAAGTTAATAGTCTCATTTGATGAAAATATAATAAGTTATGATTTTGCAAATTTAGATGAAATTACTCTATCATATGCCGTCTCTGTTCATAAATACCAGGGAAGTGAATGCCCATGCATAATTATGCCAATTCATACTACACACTTCAAATTACTTCAAAAAAACCTTCTCTATACTGCAGTTACAAGAGGAAAAAAACTTGTTATTTTAATTGGAACTAAAAAAGCAGTCTCTATTGCTATAAAAAATGATGATGTTTCAAAAAGATTTACCGGCTTGAAAGAGGCTATTAAAAATCAATCTGAAAAATCTTTTGAAAACTTTTTATTCAATTAGTTTTTTATAAATTAACAGACTGATGAAAAAAGAAAAGCATATTTTGACACAGTATGCAGATGTTGTGAACGAAGTGAAAACAACTTTGGTAAATGCCATGTTCTACAAATACATATATTTTTTAGGTGTCAAACTCGGGACTGCCAAATGTGCAGGCTTAAATTTTTTAATATCAGTAATATTTTTAATCTAATAAAAATTTATTAGCACAGTAAATAACTCAATATTATAGTTTTACTATCTTTAAACAAAAGTTTATATATAATTGATTATTAATCATTTAATTATAATGGTAATTATGATATAATTAATTTAAAATAAAAGAGAATAAACCATGACGTTACCAAGTGAAAAGTTAAGAAGGGGATCTGTAGATCCTACAGATACATTAAAATATATAACTACTGATTCAAATCAGATAGTGAAAACTGTACTAAAAGTATCAGTTTTTGCTATATCAACTTTTGTGTTAGTTGCAGCCATTGGAGTTGCATCTTCAGCTGCTTTTATACCGCTATCACTTTTGCACTTTAAAATAACTTTAGGCATTGTTGCTCCAATAATTTTAGCTAGATTTTTTTTAGCAATTATTAATTTCATAAAAATTAAATATTACCAATACACAGCTGAAAAAATAACTATCGAAATTCCTGAAACACCTGAATTATACGATGAAGATACTAAAAATGCAATATTAGAATCATTAGAAAAAAATTTAAATATAAACTATTTTAAAATCGGAGAATTTTCTAAAGATGATGGAAGTGAAAGAACTTTAGAATATTTTGAACGTGAATATAATAAAGATAATCCAAGAACGCCTATTAGTTATTTAATAAAAAATGGGAATAATCCTCCTTTATTAGAAATTTCATGTCATGTACAAAAAAAATTATTACCATCTATAGCAAGTAAAGAAATAATCGACCGATACGATATAGTCTTAAAAATTTTCAAAGAACTTAAAGATGAAGACAAAGCAAAACTACTCTTTCTATTTGGTCCAGTAGCGTTATCTGATTTGATAATTACATTAGCGACTAACAAAATATTACTAGAAAAAAATGCAAATTCTCAACAAGGGTCTGTTTATTTAACATTTTTAACATTTGATATACAAAATAAAAGCTTTGAATTAAAAATATTTTACTCAAGTACTATTAAAACCTGTAGTCAAGTTTTAAAAGAAGAGTTATTAACAGAACAAACTTTTACTTTAAGTCAAAATGAAGATAAATCACTGAATATTGCTCAAGCTCCTGTTGAATATATATTTGTTGAAAATCCACTTGATCATCTAAAGAAAACAAAGTTAAAATCTTTCATGGAGCAATTTGCTCCAGAAGAAGAAGAAACATCTCCAAAACCATCAATTGATTCTACAATTGATGAAAGACCTCCTTCTCCTGATACAGGAACAGTTGTGGGGAAACCTCCTATTTTACCAAATGTTGTTGGCGGACCATTTTTACCGGATTATGTAATTCCGGAATATATTTTCTAAACTAGGTTTCTTTTTTTTTAATTTTTTTTATATTCATCAATATTTTTTTATCATTTTTCAGATAATAATTCCCGAGTTTGACACTTAATGTCAAACTCGGGAATTAGTTATTTATAAATTAACAGACTATCGATCCTTCATCCTGAATTGTAATAAATGGAAGTTCAAGATTTGCAGCATCATTTCCGGCTGCTAAAATCATTCCTTGAGAATCTATTCCCATTAGTTTGGCAGTTTTTAAATTTGCAACTATAATAACCTTTTTGCCTATAAGATCTTCAGGTTTAAAAGTTTTTG
>MGLU01000074.1:0-888 GCA_001796155.1 Chlamydiae bacterium RIFCSPHIGHO2_12_FULL_27_8
CATGGAAAAATCATAAGAGTTTAACAAGTATAATGCAAGGCATTCCTTAACCCCATAGATAAATCTAGGGGATTGCGTCATGTCATTTGTTCAATAAGTTTATTTTCTAGAATTTCGATTTTTTTATTTAGAGCTTCAATAGTTTTATTAAGATTTTTAATAAAAACATATTGTTTATTATATTCATTGATTAAAACTGCAGGAGACCCCCTGTATTTCCCTTCCTTCAAACTTTTTGAGACACCGCTTCTTGTCGCCAGCATGACCTTGTCTTCAATTTCTATATGTCCTGTAATCCCTACTTGTCCGCCCATGACACAATAATTTCCAATTTTAGTCGATCCTGCTATGCCGGAGAGAGCTGCTATTGCGGTATTTTCTCCTATCTCAACATTATGTGCAATTTGAACTAAATTATCAATTTTAGTTCCTTTTTTAATTATTGTAGATTTAAATCTTGCCCTATCAATTGTTGTATTAGCTCCAATTTCTACATCATCTTCTAAAATAACATTTCCGATTTGATTTAATTTTTTATATTTAAAATTTTCAAAAGCATATCCAAATCCGCATGATCCTATCACGCATCCCGGCTGAAGAATAACCCTGTTATTAATAATAACATCCTCTCTAATAACTGTATTAGGGTAGATAATACAATCTGATCCAATTTTTACATTTTGACCAATATAAACATTTCCCAAAATAAAAGTATTTTCACCAATTGCAACATTTCCATCTATTGTAGTATTGGGACCTATAGAAACATTCTTTGCTATTTTTGCACTTTCATGAATAACTGCACTTTTGGAAATATTTTCAAAATATGAAAGCTTTTGATTTTTATTTAAAAAAAATTCTGCAATTTTTTGGAATGTTAAAGAGGGA
>MGLU01000074.1:901-4626 GCA_001796155.1 Chlamydiae bacterium RIFCSPHIGHO2_12_FULL_27_8
GACTTTTTAAAATTATCTAAATATCGGGGATTTGCGAAAAATGAAATTTCAAATTCGCTCGCGTTTTCCAAAATATTAATTCCGGATAAGATCTTATTTTCATCTCCAAAATATTTTGAGGATGTAAGTTCTGCAAGCTCTTTTAAAGTTATTTTCATTCTTTTTTTTCTTCAAGTGGTGTTGTGGTTTTTTCTTGAGAAATTTCTGCTTGAGAAATTTCTGTTTTAGAAGTTTCTGCTTTAGCGGTCTCTTTCTCAAAATCTTTGTCCATTTCTTTGATAACAAGAGAAGTTATATCAATTTTTGCATTGTTATAAAAACAAGCTTCTTTATTTAATACTAGATCAATTTTTTTCTCTGATGCTACTTTTTCAGATGCTTTTGAAATGTTAGCTGTTATTTTTTGTACAAAAAAGTAATTTGCCTGATTCATTACTTGATATAGTTGATTTTGATATTGCATAATATCTTCCTGAAGAGATTTTTGTTTCATTTTTAATTCATCTTCAGCTTCAGGAGAAAGACTGTCTAAATATTCCTGATCTTCAAATTTTGCACTTACCTCTTTATATTCTTTTTCAGAATTTTCAATTAAATCTGTCCATCTTTTTTTAATACTTTCTAATTGTGCCTGCTCACTTTTTCCATATTTTGAATCAGTGATACATGTCATAAAATTGACAACACCAAGATTTTGCATCGCAAATGCTCCTGTTGAAGTCAATAGCAGTGAAGCTGCTATTAATAAATTTTTTAATTTCATAGTTACTCCTTTTTAATTTTTTAAAACTGCCCACCCATTTGGAAAAATAAAGATTGTCTATCTTTATGATTTTTCTTATTCAAAGGATAGCCCCATCCAACTGTTATTGGGGTTCTAGGCATAATTTCTAATCTTGCTCCAATACCTGTACTTAATCTTGGTTTATGTACTGTAAAATCTTTAAATGCTACAGAACCTCCGTCTAGAAATATAAACATATCTAAAAGAGGTTTGATAATAGTTTGATTATATTCTATTGATAGAAGCATTGAAGATGTTCCCCCAAGCGGATCGTTCGGTTTGCCGGGCATTTTCGGGCCAATAATAAAAGGTTTATATCCTCTTACACTACTATCGCCGCCTAAGAAAAATCTTTCGCTCAGCGGTACCTTGTCAAAATCCAGATGTCCAATTGTATCTATAAATTTAAAGTCCCATTTATATTTGATTGTTCCTTTTTTCCAAAGAGGATAATAATATGAATTTACATATGAATATTTCCAAAATTGATATTTACCGCCAAGGCCTACATATTCAGCATCTAATGTAGATCTAAATCCTCTATGAGCCTTATATGTGTTATCTGTCGAATCGTAATTTAAATATAGTGCTACACCTGAAATCAGTCCTTCAGAATTTGCTTGAGCTTCATTTATTATTCTATTTACTTCCGATTCATCGGGATTTAATAAAGCTTTATTTCTAACAATGTTATCTGATTTTCTAAGTCTGTATCTAGAACCGACAGACCAGAATGTAGAAATTGGATATGATCCAAATAATGAGCCCCCAACAGTTCTTAATTTATAATCTTTTGCTTGAAGTTTAGAAAATGTTCCGCTGACTTCAAAACCAAATCTCCAAAGTGAATCCCTAAAATATGGGGTCATCCAGTTTAAAGATGCATTTTTTTGTTTTTTACCAAAAGACCCCTTTAATTGTGTGTATTCACCGGCTCCTCTAAATGCGGACGGTCCCTCTTTAAAAACTCTATATAATCCTGCATGATCAAAGTTGTTTTCTGAGATGTCTATAGTTCCTGTAACGCTGTCATTTGAGCTGTAACCTGCAGAAAAAGACAAATGACCTGTTGAAGTTTCTTCAACTTCAATATGCACATCTCTGTAACTTGGCCCTAGATCCGGATCGGATGATTGGACAGAATATACATTGACAGATTTGAAGAATCCCAAATTTTCAAGTCTTGATTGTGTCGCTTTTATTTTTCTTGAATCAAATGTTTCCCCCGGAACTAAAAGAGAATGTCTTAAAATAACAGAAGTTTTTGTAGATGTGTTTCCAAAAATTTTTATAAGTCCTATTTTACTTTTTCCACTTTCATTAATGTAAAAATTAACATTATATACAGGTTCATTTTCCATTAAAAAAGTTTCATGATAAACGTTTGTTTCAATATAACCTTGCGTTCCATATGCTTCTTTTATTGCTTCCGCTGTTTCTCTAATTTTTTCCGGAGAAAATGCATCATCAGGATATATTGTAAAATGTTTCATTATCTCTTCATTTGATAAAATTGTATTTCCATCAAAAGTAATTTTACCCACTCTATATAGAGTACCTCTATGTGCAGTTATTTCTAAAATAACTTTTTTTGCAACATTATCTTCTATTATTTTAATATCTACTTTTGCATCAGCATAACCTTTGTTTTGTAAAAAGTTAATTATGCTCATTCTATCCTGTTCTATAGCATCCTCTCTATATGTCCCTGTATTGTCGAGCAAACTTAATATTAAAACATATTTTTTTGTTGCCATTAAATTGTAGATTTCACTTTTTTCATCTTTTGTAAAACCTATCAGTTCAATATCTTTAATTCTGCCATGTTTGCCTTCTTTTACAGAAAGAACAATTCTTACAAGATTTTTATCGGAAACAGGAAATACTTTATAAGTAATTTGAGATTCAAAAAAGCCCTTTTTTATATAAAATTCTTTTACTTTATTTAAAGCTTTATTAAATTCAGCTCTATTAAATTTTGAGTTAATTTCTATTCCAAGTTCACTGTTAAGTTTTTTTGTTTTGATCAATTCATTTCCATTCCATTCAATACTCGAAATAATAGGCATTGCCCAAAGTTTTAATATAATATTAAGTTTTTCGTTTTCAATATTGAAAACAGGCTCAATTCTTTCAAAATCTTTTGATAAAATTTTTAAATCTTCATCAAAAGAACTTTCTGAAAAATAGGATCCTTTTTGTGTTTTAAGTTTGCTTAATATTGCATTAGAATCAAACTCTTCAATGTTTTGATTTTCCATTATAACCTGTATGTCATTTACAATTAAATTTTCATAAGCGGAATCTCCGAAGATTTTAGGTGTTAAAAGTAGTAATGCTGTCAGAATAAAAAGCTTTATGTTTCGAAACATTAGTAATCCTTATTATTTTTTCATTGTTTGAATTATATCTTTATTTTCATAATAAATCAACAAACCTAGAAAGGCTTTCTATCTATTAAAGCTTGAAGAAGAGTTGTTTTGTCTATAAAATCTAAGCTTGTTCCCATCGGAAGACCAAATGCAAATCTTGATATTTTTATATTAAACTCTTTTAAATTTTCTTTAATAAATAACGCAGTTGTATCTCCTTCAAGTGTTGAATCAAGGCCTAAAATGATTTCTTCAATTTTATTTTTTACAACTCTTTCTTTTAAACCTTTTAGATCGATACTTTCAAAATCATGCCCATTTAAAGGTGAAATCAAATTTTTTAAAATATGATAAAGACCTTTATATACTCCTGTTTTTTCAATTAGGACTACATCTTTAAAATTTGATAATATGCACATTTTATTAGTATCTCTAGATATACTATCGCAAAAGCTGCAGAAATTGCTTTCTATTAAACAATTACATTTTTTGCATGTTAAAATTTTTTCTTTTATGTTTTTTAAAATATCTCCAAAATTATTAATATCTTCGTTTTTAAAATTCAAAAT
>MGLU01000074.1:4646-8688 GCA_001796155.1 Chlamydiae bacterium RIFCSPHIGHO2_12_FULL_27_8
GGTACATAAAAAATTATCCTTTTTTTTAGTTTAACAAATTTGAAAAATAAGTAGTAGGGGATATTTTTTATGTAATTTTTAGTGCAAAATTATATAATAATAAAAAAAAATGAAGACTGCAAAAATAATAGGATTAGGTTCCTACTTTCCTAAAAAAACTTTATTAAATAAAGATTTTGAAAATTTTTTAAAAACAACTGATGAGTGGATTGTTTCAAGAACAGGGATAAATGAAAGAAGGATTGCTTCTAAAAATGAAACTACTTCTGAAATGGGGTATCTCTCTTCATTAAAAGCTTTAGAAGATGCAAAAATTGGTATTAAGGATATTGATCTTATTTTAGTTGCAACACTCACAGGCGATTATATTTTCCCTTCCACAGCGTGTATAATTCAAGATAAATTAAAAGCTTATCATGCAGCTGCCTTTGATATTCAGGCAGCATGTTCAGGTTTTGTTTATGCTCTAACTGTTGCTAAAGCTTTAGTTGAACAAAAAACATTTAAAAATATTTTGATCGTTGCTTCGGAAAAACTCTCTTCCATAATAGATTATCAAGATAGAGCAACAGCTGTTTTATTTGGAGATGCAGCAAGTTCATGTATTGTTAGCCTTGAAGGGTTTGGTTTTGAAATTATTGAAAATTATATTGGTGCAGATGGAAAGATGGCAAAATTACTCATTATGCCTGCAGGAGGAACTAAAAATATTTCAACAATTCAAACTATAGAAAATAGGGATCATTTTTTAAAAATGAATGGTAAAGAAGTTTTTAAACATGCAGTAAAAAGAATGCATGAATCTATTATAAAATGTTTAAAAAAAGCTTCTTTGAACGAGAGGGATATTTCATGGATTGTTCCCCATCAGGCAAATCAAAGAATTATTGAAGCTATTTCTAAAAAATTCAAATTTTTGCCTTCTAATAGGATTTATATGGAAGTTGTTAAAAAATTTGGAAATACTTCTGCATCATCAGTAGGGCTTGCGTTAGAAGATCTTAAAATTAATAAAAAATTTTCTAATAATGAAAATATTGTATTAACTGTATTTGGAGCCGGTTTCACATTTGGATCATCCCTATTAAAATTTAAGGATAATAAATGAAGTTTGGTTATATTTTCCCTTCTCAGGGAATGCAGTTTGAGGGGATGGGGCAAGATTTTTTTGAAAATTTTTCTTCATCAAAAAATATTTTCTTGAAAGCTGATAAAATTTTAAAATACAGCATAACTGATATAATTTTTAATGATTTTAAAAAACTTTCGTTAACTAAATATTGTCAGCCGGCAGTTTTTATTAATAGCGTAGCGATATTAGAAGCTATTAATGAAATTTATCCATATTTATCTCCTTATATTGCTGCAGGTTTAAGTTTAGGTGAATATACAGCTTTATATGCTTCAAAAAAAATTAGTTTTGAAGATTGTTTAACGCTACTTTCTAGAAGAGCCGAGCATATGAGTGAAGCCTGTAGATTATCGGAAGGTAAAATGCTGGCTGTAGTTTCAAAAGACCTGAATCTAATTTTTGAAGTGATTAAAAATATCAAAAATATTTACATAGCAAATTTAAACAGTTTTGATCAAATAGTTTTGTCAGGTGAAAAAAATGCAATATTAAATGTTTTAGATCAATTAAAAAAAATTACCAAAAAACTAATTATTTTAGATGTAGAGGGAGCATTTCATTCTCCTTACATGCAGCCGGCTGAAGAGAAATATAAACTCGATGTTGAAAAAGTAAATATTCAAACAAGCGATGTAAAATTAGTAATGAATGTAAATGCTGACGTCGTCTATAATATGAAAAGTATAAAAAATAATTTGATAAAACAGTTAACATCAAAAGTGAGATGGTATGAATCTATGATTAACATGGATCGGTATATTGATAATTTTTTAGAAATCGGATGTGGAAATTTTCTTACAAATATCAATAATAAATTAAAATTAAGATCAAAAACAATTTCGATTCAAAATGTCGATGATTTAAATAAGCTTAAGAGTATAAATGTTAAAAAATAAATTTGCTGTAGTAACGGGAGCCTCCTCAGGCATTGGTAAGCAGATAGCAAAAGATTTCGTTATAAACGGAGCTTCTATTGCTATAATATCTAGAGATGAAAAAAGATTAAATGAAGCTTTTTTAGAAATTGAGAAGGAAAAAATCTCTGATTCTCAAAAAATTATACAAATTGCATTAGATGTATCAAAATTTTCCTTAGTTGAAAATGCTTTTCAAAATATTTTAAAAGAATTTGAACGTATAGATATTTTGGTTAATAATGCAGGAATTACAAAAGACAATCTTTTGATGAAAATGACGGAAGATGAGTTTGATAGTGTGATTGATATTAATTTGAAATCTGTTTATAATACATGTAAAGTAGTTAAAAGACCTATGATGAAAATGGATAAAGGTAAAATTATAAATATTAGTTCAATCATAGGATTAATTGGCAATGCCGGACAAACAAATTATGCAGCATCTAAAGCTGCTGTAATTGGTTTTTCAAAGTCTTTAGCTAAAGAGGTAGGATCTAGAAACATAAATGTAAATGTTATAGCACCGGGTTATATTGAGACAAAAATGACAGAAAATTTAAAAGATGAGTTTAAAGTTAAATTGCTTTCAATGATACCTTTAAAAAGGTTTGGAAATACAAAAGATGTTTCAAATCTATGTTTATTTTTAGCATCGGAGATGTCTGATTATATCACAGGCCAGGTGTATTCAGTAGATGGCGGATTGGTAACTTAAAATTTTAATTAAACAAACTATGAGGAAATAATGACCTTAGAAAAGGAAGTGATTGATATAATTGTTGAGCAGCTTGGAGTTGACGCTGCAGATGTGACAAGAGATAAATCATTTGTTGAGGATTTAAATGCTGATTCGCTTGATTTGACTGAGCTTATCATGACCTTTGAAGAAAGATTTGGTTTTGAAATTTCTGAGGAAGATGCAGAAAAACTAAAAACAGTTGAAGATGTAATAAAATACATACAGCAAAAACAAAAAGAATAATTTAAAGCCGGAAAAAATCCGGCTTTATTTTAATATAAAATTTGAAAACAGATAAGATGTAAGTCTTCTTTAATTTTCTTTCTTTTGGTAGTAAATAATATTTCTTTTCTTAACATATCTATAACAGTTTCCAAGCCGTCATTTGAAAAATACTTTAAAACTTTTAGTAGAATTGCTTTTATTTCCGTGTCAGATTTAAAGAAATTCAAAAGTCCGCTGTTAAAAATAAAGAAAAGGTTTCCGGGATTAAGTTTTACTTTATTTGATATTTCAATAAAATCGTTTAATTCTTGAGAGTATATTATGGGATATGAAAAATTAGTTTTTCCAATATTTAAAGTATTAGTATTTTTTTCTAGTTTTAGATCCGTTATTGGAAACATATGGTCAAGAGAAGATAAATTTTCCTTGAAAAGTTTATAATTTGTTAAAAGCTGGTACATCCCTTCAAATCCGGTTTCTTTTGCTTCTATAACTCTAATATTTAAAAAATCTTTTATTTCAGAATCTAAAAAATCTAATAAAAAACCTTTTGGTGTTGATGAAAAAATATTTATTGAATCTATAGCAATTATATCTGATTTGCATTCATCGATTACTTTTTTCAGCATATGATTTTGAAGAAGAATAGAACATTCATATTCTCCATACATCTTTTCTTTAATAATAGAATTTTGTTTTAACCTATTTATATTTTCATTTAAACATTCGCTCATAATATTTAATGTATTTGAAAGCTCTTCAATTTCTTTTGGACCTTTAGTTTCAATTTTTTCATTATAATTTCCTGCTGCTAAAGCAAGGGCAGAGTTATTTAGTTTCTGAACAGGCCTTGTGATTTTATTTGCAATAAAGAAAAGTGAGCCTATCATAGAAATTAAAATTGATATTGATATAAAAATTAAAAGTAAAATTGTTTCTGCAAACTTTTTATTTATAAGTTCAGTTTTCATGTCGGCAGATAAATAACCTATTAAATTATTTTGATCATCAAAAACGGGAGAGTAAGCA
>MGLU01000075.1:0-4140 GCA_001796155.1 Chlamydiae bacterium RIFCSPHIGHO2_12_FULL_27_8
GCAATTGCAAGGTCTTGAAATGAAAATCGGTCTTCAAAAGAGATAGTTTTATTAAAGAAGTCTTTTATAGAAGGATATAGTGCAAAATCAAAACCGATTTTCAGTAGATTTTTTTTAGATAAATTTGCTGCAATTGACGCTAACTGAGTACTTAAAGTAATTTTTTTTAAAATATTTGATTTCCTAAAAAGATCTATTGAATTGTAAATTTTTTCGCTGCTGTCTATTTTGTTTAAAATAATAGAAATTTCTTTTTCTATTTTATTTAAATCTTCTAAACTTAAAATGTCTTCAAATTCAATAAAACCATTTTCTTTAAAAAAGTTGATCTGTGAATCTAATATTAAAAAGCTCATATTTTTTCAATTTGGCTTAGAGCCTTGTTTATTGTTTCTTTTTTTGTAAATCCGGAAAATCTAACATAACCTTCCCCGCAAGAGCCAAAACCGCTGCCAGGAATGCAAACAACTTTATGTTCTAAAAGGAGATTAAAAAAAGCTTTGGAAGAAAGAGAATTTTTTGTTTTACACCATATATATGGGGCGTCTCCTCCACCAAAAATTTCAAAATTCAAAGATTTTAAGCCATTTTTTAATAAGTTTGTATTTTCTTTGTATTGATTAATTATTTCTAGAACTTCTTTTTTGCCTTGAGGATCAAAAGTGGCTAATGCTCCTTTTTGAATAGGGTATGACACTCCGCCATGTTTCGTTGAAACAAACCTGTTCCAAAGTTTATTAAGCTGATAATTATCATTTTCATATTTTACAGTTAACCGGTTTGGAATAACTAAATAAGCACATCTTAAAGAAGTAAAACCTGCAGTTTTCGAAAAGCTTCTCATTTCAATTGCAACTTTTTTTGCATTTTTTATTTCATATATTGATTTTATAGCATCCTCAGACTGAATATACGCTACATATGCAGCATCAAATATTATTATAGAATTATTTTCTAAAGCAAAATCAACCCATTTTTTTAATGTTTTTTTTGATATTGCAGTGCCTATAGGGTTATTTGGAGAACATAAAAAAACTATATCTAATTTTTGATTAGGTATCGGTTCAAAATTATTTTCTTCTAAAAGAGGAAGCAGAACAATGTTTTCTTTTCTTCCGCCTATGATATTTGAATCAAAATATACAGGATATGTTGGATCGCAAATACCTATCAAATTATCTTTTGAAAAAAGATCAATAATATTTGCGATGCTGTACTTTGATCCACAGGTAATAAAAACTTCTTCTTTAGTAAGATTAAGATTTTCAAAATCATTTTTTACAATAGCTTCTTTTAAAAAGTCATAACCGGAGGAAGAACCATATCCCTGCAGAGTGTTTTCATATTTCATCTCTTCAGAAGCGTTTTTTATGGCATCTATAACATAAGGAGATAGGGGAATGGTAATATCGCCGATGCCTAAATTAAAAATTTCTTTATGTCCGGAAGCCTTTATTAAATTTTCTATTTCGGAAAAGAGATAATTTGATTTAAGATCAAATAAACTATGATTTAATTTCGCCATAAAAAATTTTATTATTTAGCAAAAAATAATATATAAAATATAATATTGTATCAATGGAAATAAGATGAATATAGAACAGTTAAATTTAAATATCACTGAAATTGAAAATAAACTTAAGTTAACTTTTAAAAATAAAAGTTTACTAGCCCTTAGCTTTATTCATAGATCATACGTAAATGAACATAAAAAAATTATTAATGAACATAATGAAAGATTAGAATTTTTGGGTGATACTACCCTTAATATGATAGTATCTGAGTATCTATATTTAATATTACAGAAGGCTCAAGAGGGTAAGCTATCTCATATTAGATCTACGCTTGTAAATGCCCCTTCCTGTGCAAAATATTATAAACTGTTAAATCTTGATCAGTTTGTTCTTTTAGGGAAAGGTGAAGAAAAAACAGAAGAAAGAGGAAAGGATACAATTTTTTCTGATGCTTTTGAAGCATTAATAGGAGCAATTTTTTTAGATTTTGGTTTTGAAAAAACCAAAAACTTTATTTTAGATAATTTTAAAGATATTTTTTATCAGATGATTGAAAATCCTGAAATTGATTATAAAGGCAAACTGCAAGAATATTCTCAAAAAAAATATAAATTAACACCGGAATATAAAGTCATTAAAGAAGAAGGTCCCGAACACTTAAAAATATTTCATATTGTGGTTATTATAAATAATGAAGAGGTAGCTTCTGCACAAGGGCCTTCAAAAAAAGATGCAGAACTTCAAGCTGCTGAAATTGCTTATAATAAATTAAATTTAAAAGCGTAGCACTTTTTTTTAAAAGTTTTTTATGTTTTTTTAAAAAAACTATATTCAAAATATTATTTTTTCTTGTGCTATATTATTTTTTTTGATTTGCTTGACTCTTTTAGCCAGGAGAATATTTATGTCAAATTATACATTGCCGGATTTACCGTATGATTATAATGCACTAGAACCGGTAATAACAAAAGAGATGCTTGAAATTCATTATGATAAACATCATAGAATATATGTTAATAATTTGAATGCATTTTTAGAAAAATACCATGAAGCTGAAGTAAAGCATGATGCAGAAAAAATGTTAGAGCTTTCTTCTATCGTAAAATTTAATGGGGGCGGACATATTAACCACTCGATTTTTTGGGAGATACTCTCTCCGCAATCTAAAGCAGGTGGAGATTTAAAAGAGACTTATGAAATTTATAAATCAATTACAAAACATTTTGGATCATTTGAAAAGTTTAAAGAACTTATGAATACTAAAACTGTTGCTATTCAAGGCTCAGGATGGGGTTGGCTGGGAGTTTCAAAACAAACTAAAGCATTGATAGTAGATACTACATTAAATCAAGACTTATTGAGTGCTAAAGGAATTATACCATTATTTTGTATAGATGTATGGGAACATGCATATTATTTAAAATATAAAAACTTAAGAGCTGATTTTGTTAAAAATATTTGGTCAATTTTAAATTGGGAAATAATAGAAACAAAATATAAAAAAGCTATTTTATAATTTTATCTTTATTTTTATAAAATACATTTTTATGTACTATTAATTTAATTATTATAAAAAAAATGTATGGGACTATTTTCTAGAACTAAGCCAAAAATAAAGATCGAAAATAAAAAGAGCGATAGTTTTTCCGGATGGATAAAATGCAGTTCATGTTTGGAAATGATTCATGTAAATGAATTAAATGAAAATTTGAACTGCTGCTCAAAATGCAACTACCATTACAAACTCTCTGTAAAAGAGAGAATTGATCTTTTATCCGATAATAATTCTTTTATAGAATTGTTTTCGAATGTTTTGTCTTTAGATCCGCTAAATTTTGTAGATATTATAAGTTATAAAGAAAGATTAGAAAATGCTAAAGAAAAATCAAAAAGGGATGAAGCTATAACAACAGGGGAAGCTTTAGTTAATAATATTAAAATATCCCTAGCAGTTATGGATTTTAATTTTATGGGCGGATCTATGGGATCAGCAGTTGGTGAAAGGATTACACTTTTAATAGAACATTCTATAAAAAATAAACTACCTTTGGTTATTGTTTCTGCATCAGGCGGGGCTAGAATGCAGGAGGGAATTTTTTCTTTAATGCAGATGGCTAAAACAGCTTTCGCACTAACAAAACTCGATGAAGCTAAACTTCCATTTATTTCTATACTTACAAATCCAACTACAGGTGGTGTTACAGCTTCTTTTGCTGCACTTGGAGATATTATTATAGCAGAACCGGATGCATTGATTGCTTTTGCAGGGCCTAGAGTTGTAGAGCAAACAATTAATGAAAAGTTATCTAAAGAAGCTCAAAAATCAGAATTTCTATTGCAGAGAGGATTTATTGACTTAATTGTAGAAAGAAAGCATTTAAAAGAAAAACTCACTTTTTTTTTAGAATTTTTTTTAAATAATGATATAAAAAAATTCAGTAATTTTTTTAATATGGATGAGGTAGGGGAAACAGATGACTAAAATTGATATTAAAATTAAAATAGAAGATGAAGATTTTTTACCTAAATATGCGACGGATGAAGCTGCAGGTGCTGATTTAAAAGCATTTATAAAAGAAGATATAATTTTAAAAAAAGGACAGTCTACCTTAATTCCAACCGGAAT
>MGLU01000075.1:4179-6339 GCA_001796155.1 Chlamydiae bacterium RIFCSPHIGHO2_12_FULL_27_8
ATCATTCAAATGAAGATTTTAAAATTACTGCAGGTATGAAAATTGCACAGATGATTTTAGCGCCTATTTATAAAATTAATTTTAAAATTGAAGATCAGCTTGCCTTTACAGCAAGAGGAGAAGGTGGATTCGGCTCTAGTGGAACTCACTAAAAAAAAATCAAATTTTGCTCCGGCTCTCAAGAAAAGAGAAAAAGATTTTTTTCTTTCGTCTTATATTGATGTTAACAACATTGTTTTTTTAACAAAAAAAAATAGAAATGATGTTATTTCTGAACTAATAGAAAATTTATATAAAACACAAAAAATAAAAAATAAGAATATTTTTTTTGACAATATTATTAAAAGAGAAAAACTTTTTTCTACCGGGATTGGTATGGGAGTTGCGATTCCTCATACTAAAAATGGTGATTTTGAAAATTTCTTTATTGCAATTGGTATTCAAAAAAAAAATAAAATTAATTGGCTATCTATAGATAAGATTGCTGTAAATATAGTTTTTATGATTGCCGGCCCGGAAAATAAACAAAGCGAATATTTAAAGATTTTATCAAAGTTAACCTCTCTAATTAAAAATGAAAGTTTTAAAAATAAATTATTAAAATTTGAATTTAAAGAAGATATTTTTGCCTTTTTTGATCAAAACTAACCATTTTATTAAAAAAATCTTCAATTCTTAATATTTATCTGTTATAAAAAAATATTTAAATTTACTGAGGGATTATGGACTTAAAAATTAAAGATGTGGCTGAACTTTTAAGTGTTTCCGAAACAACTATAAGAAGATGGCTAGATGAGAAAAAAATCCCTGCATATAAATTAAATGGTCAGTATAGATTTTCAAGAAACGAAATTGAAAATTGGGTTCTTTCCTGTAAAATGGGCAATATTAAAAGTGAGGCAAATCCTTTTATGGAAACTAAACAAAAAATTAATATCAAAAGCGATACGGCATCTTCAATAATCGGCAGAAAAATTGGAACACAGGCCTTTTCTTTGTTTAGAGCGATTTATAAAGGAGGATTAATAACAAATATTAATGGAAAGACAAAAGAAGATGTTATAAAAGAAGCAGTAAAAGTAATTGCAAAAAATTTAGTATTGGATGCTAATGTTTTAACAGATCTTTTATTAGATAGAGAAAATTTAATGCCGACAGCATTAAATCATGGTATAGCCGTACCTCATACAAGAGATTTTTTGATTCCAAAATCACATGATATAGTTTCAGTTGTCTATCTTTCCAAACCAATTGAATATGGTGCTTTAGATGGTCAAAAAGTGCATACGCTTTTCTTTTTATTTGCATGTGATGACAAACGGCATCTTCATCTTCTTGCAAAAATTGCACATTTAACTAGAAATAAAGAAACTTTAGATTTTATTTCACAGCATCCCGGAAAGGCCGGTCTATTAAACTATATTAAAAAATGGGAATCTAAATTAGCAATACCAACTCTTGAAAAAATAAAATAATTAATTTTATTTTTTTTAAAAAATATCAAAATTGATATTATCAATCCTTTTTTTTAACAAAAATGTAACATCTCTAAAAGATCCGGCAATCATTTTGAATCATTTTTTTTCTTTGACAAAATTATTTTACAAGTATAGCTTTTCTAAAAATTTTTATTAGGAAAGCAAATATGCTGAAATTCTTAACTAAATCAAAAATTTTTATAAAAGTTTTAATTTTATTCAATATTTTAACTATAAGCGTATATCCGCAAAATAATATTCCAAAATTTGAAATTCAATCATCATTTGATTTAGAAAGGGATATAATTTATCAATTATATACTGAAGATCATTTACCATCATTTGATGCAATCATTAGACTTATTGAAGAAATTGAAGATGGAACTTTAGCAAAATTACTTTCTACAAAAGAATATAATAAAATAAGTTTTTTTATAGCTTCTCTTGCAAAAGAAGGGATAAATCCAAATGCTTCTGAAGAAGAAATCAAAGATTTGGAAAATGATATTTATGAACTTTTAAATATTGATAAAAATATTATACATTCCAATGTATCATTTGATGCTGAAAATTATTCTATATTTCCTGCTGTTTCTTATAAAAATGCAGATACCTATTTATGCAAAAGTTGGGTATCAAAACAATTTAACCATACAGGTAAATTTATAAAAAAACATAAAAC
>MGLU01000076.1:0-2641 GCA_001796155.1 Chlamydiae bacterium RIFCSPHIGHO2_12_FULL_27_8
AAGATCCATATCTTTCTCTAAACCCGATGATGAAGATAAAAAATATAATATCGGAACCTTTAAAAATTAATTTTAAACTATCTAAAAAAGAGATGTTGAAAAAGGTAGATTTTTTACTAGAAAGGGTTAATTTAGTATCCAAACTAAAAGAGAGTTATCCTCATGAACTTTCGGGAGGACAAAGACAAAGAGTTGCAATTGCAAGGGCATTGAGTTTAAATCCGAAACTTTTAATATGTGATGAAATTTTATCCTCATTAGACGATAAGAACAGTTTTAATATTTTAAGTTTTTTAAAAGAGCTTAAAAAAAAAGAAAAAATTAGTTTTTTATTTATAACTCATGATCTATCTATTGCTAAACATTTTTCGGAAAGGACAGCGGTAATATATAATGGAAAAATAGTTGAAATTGGTAAAACAAGAGAAATTTTTAAAAATCCGACTCATGAATATACAAACGTCTTATTTAACTCTAGCTTTTTGAAGTGAAATTAAAAATCTTCCTTCTCTATTTGCAGTTAGAAAAACTAAATTGGGAAGCTGCTAGAAGTATAATTACAAAAATTCAATTCTAAAATTACATCTAAATAACTTATTGTTAGTGTTTTGTATTGAGATACGTATTTTTATTATATATATATGTATTGCATTACTAATATACATTAGGTATATTAGTAATATAATCCAAAGAGGAGCCGTATGATAGATGATTTAAGCAAATTAAGCAGACATTTTCTAAAATTAAAAAATAATAACTACAAGAGATATCTTATTGAAAATAAGGATTTTAAAAACAATAGACTTTATATAATTATTGGTCAAAGAGGGGTTGGAAAAACAACTACGCTTATTCAATTATTACTCGAAAGAGCAAACGGCAATATTTTAAATGATGAAATATTATACATACAAGCTGACCATTTTAAGATTGGGGATAAAACCCTATATGAGATTGCAGAGGCTTTTTCGCTTCTTGGAGGGAAATATATTGCTATAGATGAAATTCATAAATATTCTAACTGGTCCAAAGAATTGAAAAGTATTTATGATACATTTCCTGATTTGAGTATTTTTAGTTCCGGAAGTTCAGCATTGGAATTGTCATTAGGAAGTAATGACCTTTCAAGAAGAGCAATAAAATATACCATGTTAGGCATGTCCATACGTGAATTTATTGAAATAAATTATAAAATCAAATTAAGAAGCTGTACTATAGAAGAAATAATTAATGATCATGAAAAAATTTCTCATAACATTATTGAAGAGTTATTAAAAAAAGATCTTAAAATTATACCTTTATTTTTAAAATATTTAAAAGTTGGGTATTATCCATATTTTCAAGAATTAAATTGTGATGAAAATTTATACAAAATTACATTAGAACAAAATGTTCATACTACAATAGAATCAGATTTGGCAAGTATTTTCCCAAAATTAACGGGAAATAGTTTAAAAAAAATAAAACAATTATTAATTTATATTTCCGAATCAGTTCCATTTACACCTCATTGGCAAAAAATATTAAAAATTTTAGAAGTTGGAGACGATAGAACTTTAAAAGTTTATTTTAAACATTTGGAAGAAGCAAAATTAATACAAAAAATACAAAGTGCATCAAATAAACTAAATAAAATCGAAAAAGAAGAAAAAATATACTTAGATAACACAAACCTTCTTTATGCAATTTCAACAAATGCAAATATTGACACTATTCGTGAAACATTTTTTATTAATATGCTTTTAAAAGATAATAAAGTTCATCTTTTTGAAGATGGCGACTTTTTAATCAATTCTAAATATATTTTTGAAATAGGCGGAAAAAATAAAAATTTCAAACAATTAAAAAAAGAAAAAAATAGTTTTGTTGTTTCCGATAATATAGAGATAGGAATAAAAAGAAAAATACCTCTATGGTTATTTGGCTTTTTATACTAAATTTTTAATGGATTTAGTGTTTAAATAAAGCTCTTTAGGAAGAGAGAAAACTACATCTTCACTAATATAAATATCATTTATTATTTCAAGATTTTTAAATGTTTTAATTTTCTCAATACATTCTTGTACAATGTACTCAGGAGTTGAAGCTCCCGCTGTTACCGCAATAGACGAAACATTTTCAAACCACTCTTTTTGAATTTCAATATCTTGGTTTATTAGATAAGATTTTATATTATTTCTAGAGCCTATTTCTTTTAATCTTGTAGAGTTTGAACTGCTTGGATCTCCAATAACTAGTAAAAGATCAATTTTATCTAAAATTGTTTTTAAAGCTTTTTGTCTATTTGTTGTAGCATAGCATATAGATTCTGAAGCTAGAGTTTCAATATTTGGAAATTTTTTTGTAAGTTTTTCTACTATAATTTTAACATCATCAATACTTAAAGTTGTTTGAGTAATGTAAAAAACTTTTTGATTTTCTAAAAAAAATAAATTATCAATGTCTTTTTCATTTTCTATAACAAAGGTATCTTTAATAGCAACCCCTGCAATACCTATGACTTCTACATGTTTTTTTTTGCCTATAAGAATAATTTTATATCCTTTTTTTGAAAATCTCTTAACTGCCGAATGTATTTTTGTTACAAGAACACAAGTTGCATCAATTTCAAGTAAAGATTTTTTTTTAGCTTCTTCTCTAA
>MGLU01000076.1:2655-6649 GCA_001796155.1 Chlamydiae bacterium RIFCSPHIGHO2_12_FULL_27_8
ATTGGAGGACCGTATATTTTTAAAGCTTCTTCAACTGTTTGAATAGCTCTTACAACTCCTGCACAAAAACCTCTAGGATTAATTAAATATAATTTCATAAATAAAATGATAATTTATTTATAAACTTTAAACAAGTTTAAATAATTTTTTAAATAATTTTTAAGATACGTCCGCAGCACATCTAAATCCATATGTGCTATTTACAGTTCCGGGGTTATTTCTATGTCTATGAGAACATCTCATGTCTTCTTTCAAGCTTTTCCAGCATCCCCCTCTCAAAACTCTATATACTCCTTGTGGAGGACCTTTTGGATCTTCCGGCTCCTGCAAAGAGGTATCATAGTAGTTATAAGCATACCAGTCCTCACACCATTCGTAGACATTTCCGACAACATCATAAAGACCATATCCGTTTGGAGGATAACTCATAACGGAAGTGGTATCGGAATTAAAGAAATTTGCTTGTGTATGATCTATATTTATTCCTGTTGGGTATTCTGCAGATTCTATTCCGCCTTGAGCTGCAACTTCCCATTCAGCTTCAGTAGGCAGTCTTTTCCCTATCCATTTAGCATAGGCAACAGCTCCATACCATGAAACGCTTACCACAGGATGTTTTGCATATCCGGATTCTATAATGAGCTTTCCGCCTGTTCTTTTAATTCTAGAATTTCTAAGTCTGATTATATCATTATTATTTGAATCCTTTTCTCCACCCATAAACTGTAAAAACCTTACAAACTGTTCGTTTGTAACCGGATGTATATCCAAAGCAAAGTTATTTATATTGACCTTATGTTTTGGTTTTTCATCTCTAGATCCCTTTTCACTGCCTCTTGAAAAACTTCCGCCTGGAATAATAACCATTTCAGTTAAAATAGGTTCGACATCTTTAATCTCAACTTTTTTTGGCTGATAATAAGAGACATTTAGATCCTTATTAAAAATTGCACCTGGATCAGCATCATAAGTTGGTCTTTCTACCTTTTGAGGATTAATTATTGGTTTTTTATCAGACTCATCAATAGTGGTAAATTTAACTTCATTATTTTTCTTCTCTTCAAGTTCCTTTTCAAGTTTACTTACTTCGGATGAAAATTCAAAAGACATCTGCATTGCATTCTCTACTTTCTTTTCCACTTCTTCCCAAGATAGTATTTCAAGAGAAGAAATATCAGAAGTATCAGTAGATAAAAAAGAATTTAATGCTTCAACTAAAAGGTCAGGTCTTCTATGTGGATCTTTTTGTAAACATTTACATATTAAAAGATCCCAATTTAATTTATATTCAGGAGCTATTTTTGAAGGAAGATCAAAATATCCTTCAGGAAATTCTCTTGCGATTAAATAATATGCTAAAACTCCAAATGTAAAAATATCAGATTTAAATGAAAGTTTTTCATTCAAATCTTTAAACTTTTGTTCCGGAGATAAAAAATTATAATTTTGTAAAAATTTATATTTTGAACTCACATCTAAACTATCAGATTTTATAAGATTTTCTGAAAAAGCCATCTCTTTTACTAAAAGTTCATAAGCTTTAAATAAAACCTTCCCCTCTCCAATTATAGTGGAAAGTCCAAAATCTGAAATATAAACTTTTAAACCGTGATCAGAAATCTTTATAAAAATATTTGATGGTTTTAATGAAAAATGACATAAAGGCTGATTATTAAAATTAAGTTTATGTGCATAATCAAGTGCTGAAGCAATTTGTCTTAAAATTGTTTCTATTTCCAATTCAGGTAAAACGTCGCCTTTTAAATTTAAATATTTTTCTAGGTTTAGAACTTCATTATTATCGTTAACGATTGGATCCATAACAAGGAAGTATTTTCCATCTACATTTGAAATATCATGAATTTTAACAATAGCAGGATGATCTATTGTTGTTAAAAAGCCGACTTTATCTTCAAAACTTTTAATAAAATTTTTATTTTGAGTTAGTGATTCATCAATTACTTTTATTGCATATCTCTTTTTTAAAAACTTATGTTCTGCAAGAAATACCTCTGAAAATGATGATGATCCTAACTGTTTTAAAATTTTATAATCACCAATTATTGAAATTTCCATATAAAAATACAAAGCCGTTTTAATTTAGCATAATAAAATGGATATATTTTATATGCAAATACTTTATGAATTTTTAATATTTTTAAAATTTTATAAAATAAAAAATTACTACAAAAGCGGGAAAGCACACGGTTTCAATTGTGGGATGAAAGCGTCTTTTTTTTATCTAAAAAATTTTAAACATGTTAATATGTTTCCATCTTTTAAGATCTAACCGATGGGCACTCGGGATGTTAATAAGTCTGTGGAGATTGTATAAAACAGAAAAAGCAATGGTCGCAAAAAGCGTAAAGCTTCTAAGGTAACGGTCTGATAAACAGAAACTTGGGAAGTGATGACCAAGGAATCCCATCGGCTTTGGCCGAGGGAGCGTCAAATCGCATACACCCATCAAAAGACCGATTAGAAATCTTTTAAAATACATTAAATAAGTCCAACGATCCTAGCAAAAAGCCAAGCGAAAAATAATAATGCCAAAACTATAATACTCATTACAAAAGTAGACATTTTTTTTGCACCGTGATGTTGGGAATTTCTAATTTCCAGCGTACCTATTCCATAATCAAATTCCTGTTTTTTTACATTACCGGAATATAATTTTGGATTATTTTTAATAATTTTTTCACCATCTAATCCTAAAAATGCTGCATATTGTTTTAAAAAACCTACAGCATAAACAGGAGAAAGCATTTTATCGATATCACCGTCTTCAATACCTTTTAGATAAAGCATTTTAATAGAGGTTGCATTTTCAATCTCTTTTAAAGTTAAACTCATCTCTTCTCTTTTAGTTTTAAAAATATCGCCTACATCTTTTTTTGTATCTAACATATTTGTTCCTCTTAAAGCTCATTATTTATTTTATCTTCTAAAAAATTTAACTTCAAATTATCATTAAGTTTATATAAAAATTAAAATAGTTAAATTACATGATATCAAAACCGCCAACTTTTACAACAAAAATAGATTTAAGCTTAAAAGACAAGCTTTTAGGTGATTTAAAAGAGAGGGATTTTGAAATTTCAAAAATTCCATATTCTATTTTTTCCGCCAAGAAAAAAAATCTGGTTATAGTTTTATATGAATCCGGGTCATTAGTTGTACAAGGAAAAGATAAGGAAGAATTTATTGAATTTTATCTAGAGCCTGAAATACTAAAAACTTTTGAATATTCAAATCCTGAAATAAATATCTCATTTAAACCAAGAATTGGTGTTGATGAAGCCGGAAAGGGTGATTTTTTTGGACCTCTTTGTATTGGAGGAGTGTATGCAGATGAAAAGGGAATAAAAAAGCTTCTTTCTATAGGCGTAAAAGATTCAAAAAGAATAAATGACAAAAAGATATTGGATTTAGCTAAAGAGATAAAAAACAATTTTGAAATTTCTTTAATAAGATTGTTTCCAAAAAAATATAATGAATTATATTTAAAATTCAAAAATTTAAATTTTTTGTTAGCTTGGGGTCATATTTCTGTGATTACAAATTTAAACAAAAAGACAAAATGCCAAAATGCATTAATTGACCAATTTGCTCATGAAAATGTATTAAATACATTAATTAAAAGAAAAAAACTATTAATTAATTTAGAGCAAAGGACAAAAGCTGAAAGTGATCCTGTTGTAGCGGCAGCATCTATTATTGCAAGGGCAGGATTTTTAAAAGGTCTTGAAGAGCTATCTGAAGAATATGAAGTAGAATTACCTAAAGGAGCATCAAGTGAAGTAATAAAAATTGGAAAAAAAATTGTAAGTAAGCATGGGCCTGAAATTTTAGAAAAAATTGCAAAAATTCATTTTAAGACAACAGAAGAAATTAAAAATGATTAAATCTCTATTTTTAAAAAATATTTTTTTATTTGATGAAGAAAGGATTGAATTTACTGATGGTTTAAATATTATCAATGACGGCGTAAATA
>MGLU01000077.1 GCA_001796155.1 Chlamydiae bacterium RIFCSPHIGHO2_12_FULL_27_8
TCCCAATTTTTTACATTAATATCCGAAATAGAAAAAACTTTTGGCGTAATTGATATATTAATAAATAATGCAGCAATAAAAAATAAAAATAACATCTTTCAAGAAGATTTATCAAGCTGGGATTCTGCTATGAATGTCATGCTAAAAGCACCATTTTTTTTATCCCAACTTGTATTAAAAATTATGCAAAAAAAAAATAGTGGTGTGATAATAAATATTGCTTCAATATCTGGACGCTTTGTAAGCTTAGAATCACCTTCATATCAAATTGCTAAGGCCGGCTTAATTCATATGACAAGATATTTTGCAAAGAATGCAGGAAATTATGGCATTCGTTGCAATGCGATTGCCCCTGGTTTCATTGTAAAAGATGAACACATTAATATGTTTTTAAGCCAAGCTAATAAAAAATACAAAAAGTCTTGTGAAAAATATCATCCTATGAGAAATTTTGGCAAATCAGAAGATATATCAAAAGCAGTTATGTTTCTTTGTTCAAATGATGCTAATTTTATTAATGGAGAAACGCTTTATATTGATGGTGGTTTAACAATTCAAGATCCCTTCATTTTCTCATTTGAATAATAATTATTCATTAAAAAATAGATTTTGCTTTACCACCATCAATATTAAAACAGGATCCTGTAATCCAGGATGACTTTTCGCTAGCTAAAAAAGAAACAATATTTGCAACATCCTCTCCTTCCCCTAATTTACCAAGCGGAATATTATTCATATCAAAATGATTTGCATTATTTGTCACTTCATCAATATGTATTTTTTCTTTTTTAGAGAAGTAATTTAAAAAATTATTCCTGGATTCAGAATTTATAATTCCAGGACATATTACATTAACCCTAATATTATTTTTAGCAAATAGATTTGCTAAATGTTTGGTTAGATTTATTATTGCTGCTTTTGTTATAGAATAATGAGGATTATATTGCCCAGGTTCTATTCCGGTAATCGAAGCAATATTTACTATAGAAGCACATTTAGATTTTAATAATAACTTATATGAATGTTTTACAAAATTTACAGTAGTTATTACATTTAGATTAAAACTATCTATCCAATCATTATTGTTTAAATCAAAAAATCCCCCATATGATTTTACTCCCCCAACATTATTTATTAAAATATCAATTTTACCAAATTTTTTCTCTATTTTTTGAATAAGGTTTGTTACCTCAGATTCAATTGTAGCGTCACATGAAAAAACATTTATATCATTTTTAAGTCTAGATAGTTTAGCTTTAACCTCAGTTAATTTTTGCATATTTCTTGATGTTAATATTAATCTTGTATTTTTTTGCAACAAAACTTTGGCAATTGCTAAACCCACACCTTGGGAACTTCCGGTAACTAAAATAACTTTTCCATCCATCTAAATTCTTTCCATAAAGATTAAAAAAGATTATTATATAAGAAATTTAATTTTATTTTAAATACTAAAAGCATGTTGCCAAAAATTTCTGTTATTATGCCAAATTATAATTATGCAAAATTCTTGGAGTTTTCTCTAGGAAGCATTTGCAGACAAACGATTTTCCCATTTGAATGTATAGTAATTGATGATGCTTCCACAGACAATAGTATTCAAATTATTAAAAAATATAAAAAATTATATCCATTTATTAGACTGATAGAAAACACCTCTAATCAAGGTGCTGTAAACGCAATTAAACTAGGTTTAAAAGCTTCAATAGGAGATTACGTTTGTTTTTTTTCATCTGATGATACTTACAATTTAGATTATATTGAAAAAAAATTAATGATGATCCAAGAATATCCTAAAGTTGGATTATATTGTTCTTTAGAAAGTTACATTGATGTTGATGGAAATATAATTGATAAAAAAAACATTATTAATACCTCAATAAAATATTTTTCTCCATCTCAATCATTTAATTTATTGAAAAAAGGATTTTTTATAGCCGGTCACACTGCAGTTATTAATAAAAAATATCTTATTGAAGTAGGTGGTTTTAATGAAAAAATGAAATGGCATTGTGATTGGTTTGCATTTACAACAATTGTCCTTAGGTATGGTTTTTGTTATAAAAATGAGGTTTTATGTTACATGAGAATGCATAAGAACACTTTCTCAAGTTCATTTCAAATATGGGATAGGCAAAAACATGTTATTAAACATTTATTGGATGAATTAAATAATAGATCTTTTGTTGATATTAAAGAAAAAATACTTAATAGAAAAATATTTTTTAGTCTCTCTTTTACTAGATATTATTTTATGAGATATCCTTCTTCATTAAAAATGCTTTCTATGAATAATTTATTAAATTTTATGTATTGTATCTTGATAAAAGAATTGTGTGGCTTAAGATTAATATTAAAATTTATTAAAATTAAATTAAATATATGTTGAACATACACTCAAAATATTATTATATTTATAATTATTTAACTAATTTTACTAATTATGAACGAATTTACATGAATTTAATCAAAAGCTAAAGTTATAATTATAACTTTTAATGTTAGGTATGCCTCTAAAAAAACCAGTAAAAACATTATGATAAAATTACATACAATAAATGTCTTTTTAGAAAATAAAACCCTTGGACATTACTATGAATACTTATGTTGTATCATTGATAGTGCAAAAAGAAATAATTGGAAAATTGTTAATTATATACCAACTCATGTAAACATCAATGATGATTATATTTGGATAAAAAATTTATATAAACATTCTTATATTAATAATTTTTATAATAAATTTTTATATCCTATAAAAAATTTTATACCTTTTTATAAAATTTTTAAAAGCTTTAAAAATAATTTACATGAAAACATTGTTTTGGTAGATAATTTTTCTATTGGTCAGTTAATAACTATATTTTTCGCTACATTTACCTCTAATTCAAAATTTAAATTATGGCTGATTCTTAGATATGACCCATTAAAAAGATTGTTTAAAGGTAATTTACATCGAATTATTTTCTACTTATTTTATAAAATGTTAAAAATTCCAGTTACTCCTTTCGTTGATAGTGAATTACTTCAAGAAAACTACTCTCAATTTTCTAAAATAAATACTTACATACTGCCTATACCTCATACCAGAGGCTTGATTCATCCCACAGAGCCTCCTAAAAATTATATTAATTGTTTTTGGCCAGGAATAATGAGACAAGGGAAAGGATTAGAAAAAATTATTTTATTACATAAAAAAATATTGGAAAAAAAAGCAAATATTAAAATTAATCTATGTGAAACTACTAAAAACCAGTTCAATTATAAAAATGAGCAATTGAATTTTACTTGTTTCCACATGGATAGAAAAACTTATTGTAAATTAATAAGAGAAGCTAATGTAGTATTATTGCCATATTCTTCACAAGAATATTTCTCGCGTTCATCCGGAATTTTTGTTGAAGCTATTTATGCTGGTAAAATTGTGTTGACTACCACAAATACCTGGATGGCTTTTGAATTAAAAAAATATAATTTATTTGAATTAATATTTAATTGGGAAAGTGAAGCTGTTGTTGAAAATATGCTTGAAATTATTAATGATAAAAAAATGAAAAAAAAATTAAGTATAATGATGTATAATTATAGAAAATATCATAGCATAAAAAATTATGCCTCAATTTTAAAAACACATATTTAAAACAAAAAAAATTTTGTCAATCATTTATTTATATACTACAATATTTTTTTAATTTATCAATGACGGCGTAATTCCCCTGGCTTTAGCTATGGGGATATAAGCCGTCATTGATAAAGTTTCTAATATTTCAAAACAATTCTATGGAATAGATCCCATTTGGAAAGATCAAATACATGAAACTCAAAATATAAACATTATTGGAGATTTTGTTGAAAACATCGACTTTAAAAATACTTTCCCACAAAGGCCTGTTTTAATTATTTCTTCTCATATTTTCGAACATTGTATAATCCAAAAGAATAAATGTCATTAATTGTAAAAAATTCGGGTGTGATTAAAACTCCTACATAGCTAAGCAGCTCCTTCTTTTTGAAAATTATCTCGCCATAAAAGATCCCAACATCCATTTGCTCGCACAGTCCTCAAATCTGCCATCTTTTCAGCATTTTCTCGTAGCCACCATGCTCCCGGTTTTTTCAATCTTCTCTGTATTAAAGAACGATGGCTACTTTCAACTTTTCCAGATCCAACAGGCAATCCTTTATCTTTAGCTCTTTTATATTCGAATTGACCAAAACGATTTCCAATATATTTAATACAAGCTTTTAGGCCTTCGTGTTCTAGGGATTGTTTTTGCCTTTCTTTCAGTTCATGCAGTACTTCAGAACAGAGTCCTTCTTCAAATAACTTTTTTAATCTTTTTACCTCAGTATTGACATCATTCGACCAAGCTGTTACAGCCTCTGCAAGATATTCACAAAGATGAAATAGATCTATTAAATGAGAATAGTTAGAACCGGCTACTCTTTCACCTTGTTCTACGATCCAAGAAGCACCATCTCTTACTCCATGAACATTTGTGTTTTCATCTAATCCCATTCTTTTCATGACAGATTGCATTCTATCACCCAAATGATCGGGATTTTTAAAGGATGTAGCATATTTCCAGCTGCTTTCTCCATAATTTTGAGCTACACCAATTCTTAATTCAGCCCAAAAATTTTTCTTTTTTTTACGACGATCAATTGCTTCTTCGTATTCTATTAGTGGAACCATTTCTCCATCTAATTCCATTACCATTTGCTTAGAAGCTTGTTTAGCAAAAGAAAATGAAGCTACTAACTCTTTTGCTCGTGTAGCATGAAATTCTGTAATATTTCTAACAGCACTGTCATTTAATTCAACCCCATGATGCTCTTTCATTCTTGCTACTGCTGTTTCAAAGGACTCTTCAATCCCAAAATCTGTCATCAGCTTTTGACAGCGTTTAGAGTATGAACGATTTATAATTCCGATAGATTCTCGTAAAGGATCTAAAGTTTTTTTATTTACACTTCTTTTTTTCCTATGAAGATAATTTTGCCCCTCTATCTCAATCTTACCTATTGATGTGTGCCATCTGACTTTTTTTTTCATGTGGACGATATGACTTGTTTGCAGCAGCTTCTTTTTCGGCCTTTATCTTTTT
>MGLU01000078.1:0-7807 GCA_001796155.1 Chlamydiae bacterium RIFCSPHIGHO2_12_FULL_27_8
TCAATGAGGACATTTTGCAAAAACCAAGCTATATCCTCCTGGCTGTTCTCTGTGAATTAGGAATCCCCTCGATTTATCTATGGGGAGCAGTCAAAATCAAAGACTATAAAAGATCCTAAAATGACAGAATATAACCCAAAATTAATTAGAAACTTTTCCATTATAGCACATATTGATCATGGAAAGTCTACTTTAGCAGACAGACTTTTAGAAGCTACAGGTACAGTTACAAAAAGAGAGATGCAGGAACAGTTTTTAGATGACATGGATCTAGAAAGAGAAAAGGGCATAACTATAAAAGCCCACCCGGTTACAATGTATTATAATGCAAAAGACGGCAACAGATATCAGCTTAATATAATAGATACTCCGGGCCATGTTGATTTTTCATATGAAGTTTCACGATCTTTATCTGCATGCGAAGGGGCTCTTTTAATTGTTGACGCAACTCAAGGAGTGCAGGCACAAACACTGGCTAATGTTTTTTTAGCTCTTGATAAAAATTTAGAAATTTTACCTGTAATCAATAAAATTGATCTTCCGGCTTCAAACCCTGAAGATGTTAAAAAACAGATTGAAGATGTTATTGGGTTAGATACAGAGCATTTAGTTTTAGCTTCTGCAAAAGCTAATATTGGAATTGAAGAAATTTTAGAAAAAATTATTCAAATTATACCTCCTCCTAAAATTGATCCTGAAAATACTTTAAAAGCTTTAGTTTTTGACTCGCACTATGATAACTACAAAGGAGTCATGGCTTATATAAGAGTTTTTTCCGGAGAAATTACAAAAAAATCCATGATAAAATTTATGGTAACAAATAATGCTTATGAAGTTTTGGAAGTAGGTATCTTCTCTCCTAGAGAAAAACCCGTTGAAAAATTAAGAGCCGGAGAAACCGGCTATGTTGTTGCAAATATCAAAGATCCAAAAGATATAAAAATTGGAGATACAATAACATTGTTAAAATATCCCGCAAAAGAAGCTCTTCCCGGATTTAAAATAATTACACCTGTTGTGTACGCAGGTATTTACCCTGTAGATTCGACTGACTTTGAAAAGTTAAAAGATGCCCTATTAAAATTGAAATTAAATGATTCAGCTCTTTTTGTTGAGCAAGAAAGCTCGCACTCTCTTGGTTTTGGTTTTAGATGCGGATTTTTAGGACTTTTGCATTTGGAAATTATTTTTGAAAGGCTTCAAAGAGAATATGATATCGATATAATTACAACAGCTCCATCTGTTGTTTACAAAATTACTCTTGTCAGCGACAAGCAAATTCAAATAGATAACCCAACTCACTATCCCGATGTGTCCACAATAAAAGAGATTCTCGAACCATACGTAAAATGTCATGTAATGACACCTTCTGAATATTTAGGAGCTATTATGAATCTAGGTATGGAAAAAAGAGGCGAATTAAAAAACACTGAAACACTCGATTCAAAAAGACTTCTTTTGACATTTTCCATCCCTATGAATGAAATATTAACTGATTTTAATGACAAATTAAAATCAGTCACTAGAGGATATGCTTCTTTTGATTATGAAATAGAATCTTATGAAAAATCCGACATTATTAAACTTGAAATAAAAGTAAACGAAGAAGCTGTTGATGCTTTTTCATGTCTTGTACATAGATCTAAAGCAGAACAAAGAGGAAGAGTTCTTTGTGAAAAATTAAAAGAATTAATACCTCAACAATTATTTAAAGTACCAATACAAGCTGCTATAGGTGGTAAAATTATTGCAAGAGAAACTATTTCAGCACTTTCTAAAAATGTTACTGCAAAATGCTACGGCGGTGATATTACAAGAAAAAGAAAGCTTTGGGAAAAACAGAAAAAAGGTAAGAAAAAGATGAAAGAAATTGGAAAAGTTAAAATTCCTTCATCTGTATTTACTGAAATTTTGAAAAATGATTAATTTTTTTTCTGAAAATTAATTTAAAATGTCTTCATATAAATATTTATTTGAATTTAATTTAAAATTCTTTAAATTGTTGAAAATTTTTTCTAAATAATTATGAATGCAGCTTCAAATTATGGTTCAATTCAAACAACTTTAATAGAACATAATAAAAATAAAAAAGTTAATAAAATAGCTATAGCAGCAGGTATTTTTGGTGCATTATCTACATATGCATATTATGTTTTAGGATCAAATTTTTGAAATCTTTTAGCAACTGACTTAAAAATATCGAAAAACTCACAAAAAAACTTTCTAGCATATTTTTTTGGTATTAATACTCTTATTTCTATGATTGGACTATCCATAATATCATCACATAATCTTATTCAAAATAGTTCTTCATATTTATTAAAAAATAATACAAATCAGTCTAAAAAAAATTTATGCAAAAAAATTATTTTCCCTCTTTCTATTTTTTTTGGATTATTTTCAACTATCCCACGTTTTTATCTCACAATAAGTTATTTAAAAAATAAACCTTTGATTGAAAAAATTATTTTTATACCTCCTTCATTTTTAGCTCCATTTGCAATTGGAACTGTATATGTCAATAAACTATTGAATAGATTTAAATATCTAAAGAATGAAAAAAATATTCTAATTGAAAAACTAGAATATATTAAAACAATAATAAAAACTATGGATGATAGAGAGCTATTATCTTTCGGCAATGATATTTATAGTGACAGCGAAGAAATTACTATTGAAAAAATTTATGAATTTTCAAAAATGTATGATCATTACAACAACAAAACTTATAAAATACATAAATATGCTAGAAATTTTTTCTCATATTTAGGATTTTTTATGGGATCATTAGCAAGTTATGCCTATTATCAGGTTGTTGAAAATGCACTGAATTCTGCTCTTAATAAAATAAATTTAAAAAGTAAATCTGTAAAATCTATTTTAATGCTTGTTTCATTATTGATATATTTTATTCCTTTTACTGCTGTAAGAGGAATAACAACTCAAAATAGAATGGAAAATTTTTATGAATTTTTATTTTTAAAAAATGAGAGATTAAAAGTATTAAAAATTAAAAATATTTTTATTCTGACTGAAGGAATTTTTGCAGCAATTCCATATACATATCTAGCAATTAAAAATTCCATAAATAAATCTTGGTATATAAAGCTTTTAATAATTCCTTCTTTTCTCAGTCCATTCAGCATGAGCACTTATTCATTAAACCAATTGGTCAATAAAATTGAAAAAAAAATATTTAAGAAAACCATTTTTGAATATCCATCTATTAAAGAAGAAATGTTTGAGTTTATTGATAAATCAAAAATAATTATACAAAACACATCAAATGATAAAATTTTATCTATTTTTAATTATATGCCGGATTGTGATCGAATTTAACTGCTATTTCCAAAATATTGTTATACAAATTTTTTAATGAAATTTTCAATTCCTTGAGCGATACCATATGAAATTTTTTCTAAATATATCTGTTTTCTAATATTGTCTCTTTCTTGAGGATTTGTTAAAAAACCTGCTTCAATTAATATTGCAGGCATTTTTGTATCTTTTATAACAACAAATCTTCCATTTTTAACACCTCTGGATTTAGCATTAGATTTTTTACAAATTTGTGAAAGTGTTGATTGAGCAAGATTTTTTGAACTTTTTGCTTTTTGTTTGTTTTCTTGACTATTATGATAATATATTTCGATTCCATGAGCTTCATTATTTGGACATGAATTAAAATGAATACTTATAAACATTTCAGCATCTAAGGAGTTTGCATAATCCACTCTTTTTTTTAATGGTATAAAATAGTCTTTAGATCTGGTCAAAATAACTTTATAACCTAATTTTTCAAGCTCCTTTTTGGCAAGCAAAGTTAAACTTAAAGTAAGTTTTTTTTCTTCCACATATGGATATTTTATTTTAGCTCCCCTATCTAATCCACCATGACCTGCATCTAAAACAATAGTTGGTCTTTTATATGTTTTACTTTCATAAGCTGAAGCAATAATTTTTTTGGGGGCAGAATATAGAGACAAAAAAAAACTAGCAAATAAAAATATTCTTAAAAACATTTATTACCTATAATATTGAACAAATTTTTTCCGAAATTTTCACATCATCAAAATGAATTTTTTGATTTTTTATAATCTGATATGTTTCATGACCTTTACCGGCTATTAAGATTATATCATTTTCTTTAGCTAAACTTATTGCTTTATAGATTGCTTTTTCTCTATCAGCTTCAATAAAATATTCATAATTTTCAGAAAAGCCCTTAATTATTTCATCTATTATAAAATTTGGATCTTCATCTCTTGGATTATCAGATGTAACAATAGATATATCTGCAAACTCTGCTGAGGCCATAGCTAAAAGACTTCTTTTTGATCTATCTCTATTTCCACCGGCTCCAAAAACACAGATAATTCTATTTTTTTTTATTTCACATAAAGTTTTTAAAACATTTTTAAGAGCATCGGGTTTATGAGAATAATCGACATAAACTGAAAAACTTTTTTTAATATTTACCTTTTCAAGTCTTCCCTTCACAGTAACAAATGATGAAACTGCTTTTAAAATATCATTTACATCTAAATTTTTAAAAATTCCGGCTGCAATAGAAGCTAAAATATTTAATACATTAAATTTACCTATTAAAGATGTTTTAACATCATACTCGGTATCTAAATATTTAATTGTAAATGTTGTTCCGTCAAATGAAGTTTTAATATTTTTAGCTTCCAGATCTGCTTTTTTCGAAATTGAATAAGTAAAAATTTTAGCTTTTGTGTCTTTTACCATGAAGAGAGAATTGTCATCATCAAGATTGATAATTGCAGTGCTTTTTTCAGATAAATTATCAAAAAGTTTCTTTTTTGCAATTTTATATTCTTCAAAAGTTTTATGATAATCCAAATGATCAATAGTAATATTTGTAAAAATAGCCACATCAAAATCAATGTGCTTCACTCTCCCCTGCTCTATACCATGAGAAGAAGCTTCCAAACAAAAAGCTTTAAAATCAGAGTTAACCATTTCATTTAAATATTTTTGCAGATCGATAGCTGAAGGAGTTGTTAAATTTGATTCTTTTTTAAATTTTCCAAAAATATATTCAATTGTTCCAATGAGACCCGATTTGATATTTAAATTTTCAAAAATATGCTGAATCAAATATGTTATTGTAGTTTTACCACAGGTGCCTGTTACTGCAACTGAAAATAATTTTTTAGAAGGATAATTATAAAATTTTGCAGCAAGCTCAGCTTCTAATTCTATAGGATTTTTGTGAATAATTTGTGTAATGTTTGTTAAAAAAGGATCATATAAATCTGTTAAAATTGCAATAGATCCTGCATTAACTGCATCATTTATATATTTAGAACCATCATCGGAACAACCTTTTTTAGCTATAAAAAGAGAGTTAACAAAAACATATCTTGAATCATTTGAAATAGAAGAAATCTCAATATCTTTTGAACCTTTTATTTCAATATTTTGAAAATCCTTAAATAATGTTTTTAACTTCATTCATTCCAACTTTTATAAATATCCGACAGTGTTTTGACCTCATTAGCCCAGTCTGCTTTATCTTTTATATATCGATGGTCGTTATAAGGATAGCCAAAAGGGTCATCAGGTGCAACACCTAAATATTTTAAAGACCTTTTTGATATCTCTTTAAATACCGGAGCTGCACAAATTCCTCCATGTTGAAGTTTACCTACATTGGGAACAAACCTTTTTTCAGGCTCATCTATTGTTATGAGCAATACAAATTTTGGATTTTTTGCAGGTGCAAAACCTATAAAAGATGATATATGGATATCCTTGTTATACTTTCCTTGGATATTTTTTTCTGCAGTAGCACTTTTCCCACCTTCAGTATAACCTTCAATATCTGCAAGTTTTGAAGTACCTCCAAGTTTAGTTGAATATTTCATGGATTTTATTAATTCTTCACATATATGTTTAGAAAGAAGTCTTTTTCTATTTTTCAATGAAAAGTTTTTTGTATTATCAATAATAATTTCATGATTTTTTATAATTTTTCTAACTATAGTAGGTTTAACATCATATCCGCCGTTCACTATAATACTATACGCCTTCACTATTTGTATTGAATTAACTAAAATATTGTATCCTATAGCAAGAGAATATGGCGTTGAATCTGACCATTGAGATTTCTGATTCGAATACAATTTATCTATTTGAGGTAAAAACCCAATATCTTCATAAGGAAGTTCTATACCGGTTTTTTTACCAAAAGAAAAAATTTCCGAAAGTTGATTATAATACCATTCTTTTCCAAGTGTAGAAATTACCCTTTCAACTAGTTTTGCAAAATATATGTTTGAAGATTTTTGTATAGCTAAATACATATTTAAATATTTATGAACTCTCCCATCTTTTAATGGAGTTGGTCTGCCCGGAAATTTTCCATTTGCACAAGCAATTTTTTCAGTAGGATAAAAAATTGGAGATTTTTTCAATTTAATTAATTCTTCATTCGCTTTCATGCAAATTGCAAGCGTCAATGGTTTCATTATGCTTCCGGGTTCGTATGGATCAGTTAAAGCTTTAATTTTTGTATGTTCTTTTAAACTTTCATCATTAAAATATTTTGAATAATTTCTTAAATCAAAAGATGGCTTTTGAGCAAAAGCTAATATTTCACCGGTATTTGGGTCCATCATTATTGCCCAGCCTGATTTAGCATTTACATTGTTTATACCTTTTTCAAGCTCTTCTTCAGCAATTGCCTGCAGATAATGATTTATAGTTAGAAAAATATCTCCACCATTTTCCGGTTGCACAATCATCTTTCCGGTATCTAATGGATGTCTCGGCGATCTTGTTATTATTCGTTTACCAAGATTTCCTTTTAAATAATCATTAAAATAAAACTCCAACCCTCCTGTAGGCAGAGATTGAAAAGTAAATGGATCTTTTTCATCTTGTACAGTATGTAAAATTTGTCCTAAAAGTGAACCGAAAGGATATGATCTCTTGTAATCTTGCACAAAAAATAAAGCATTTCTAGCAATTTTTTCTTTTTTAGAAAATTCTATCCACCATGTCAAAAGTTCTTTTTTTTTATTTTTATCTAAATAAGATAAAACTTTTCTGCTTCTAGATTTTTTAAAAAAGTCTTTTATAACTTTTTCTTTTTGAGAGGTGTTTAGTTTTATTGTTTCATTGATTTTTTTTGCTATAATTTTTTTATGTTTATAAGGGATGGAATCCGGATCAATATACAAATGGTATTTCGGAACTTCAATGACAAAAGCTACTTTATCTTCAGGATGATCGGGTCCAAGTGTAGTATTAGAATAAAAAGATCCTCTTTGAAAATATTCTGTTACTAAAGTTTGATGCTGATATGTAGCAATTTTGTACCACTTATCACCTTGAATAATTTGGATTTTATAAAATTGGAAAAGGCAAGTGCAAAATAAAAAAACAATAAAGCATGCTACGTAAACTAATCTTTTAGTCTCTTTAGAAGAAATTTTTAAAAATGATTTCATTATTCATAGAGTGGTTTGTCTTTTTCTTCAAAAAGAGCTACCCCTTCTTTTAACATTAATACTTCATCGACAAAAGGATGTTTTAAATGTCCAAATTGTGGTTTCTGCATTAACTGCATCAAATATTGAGGATTTTCAAAACTTTCTACTTCGTACTGCATTTTTTTTATTTCTTCTTTCAAATTTTCAATATCGCTAAAAACTTTAGGAATCTCAATTTTGATTGATGTTAACTCATTTTGTTTTTCAACATAAGAATATAAACAAATTGCAAATGTTAAAAGACAAATCGATATTTTTATTATAAAACTTTTATTCATATTTTT
>MGLU01000078.1:7821-16155 GCA_001796155.1 Chlamydiae bacterium RIFCSPHIGHO2_12_FULL_27_8
TTTAGCACTTCTAGCTCTAGGATTTTTTTCGTCCCATGAGGCGGTAATTGGTTTTTTTGTAATAATTTTCAAACTTTTATCATCTCTAAAAATGTTTTTTACTATGCGATCTTCAAGGCTATGAAAAGAAATTACAGATATTATACCATCTTTATCGAGTCTTCCAATAGCTTTTGAAAGGCCATCTTTAAGAACATTTAATTCATCATTAACATAAATTCTTAAAGCTTGAAAAATTTTTGTAGCAGGATGAATTTTTCTTCTTTTCCCAAGAACAGTTTCTAAAACATTTAAAAGTTCGAAAGTGGTATTTATTTTTTTCTTTTTTCTTTGATTTACAATTTCTCTTGCTGCAATTCTGGCTTTTCTCTCTTCACCATATTCTTTAAAAATTCTTTCCAATTCTCTTTCTGAAAATTTATTTATGACTTCAAAAGCAGTAAGCTGTTTATCTTTATTCATTCTCATATCTAAAAAAGCATCAAATCTAAAGCTAAACCCTCTACTTTCACTATCGAGCTGCATAGAAGACATACCAATATCTAATAGGATCCCCCCACAATTATTGATATTCATCTTATCTAAAATTTTGTCAATATTTTTAAAATTTTCATGAAATAGAAAAACTTTATCCATATATTCTTTAAGGTGATCTTTTGCTATATCGAGTGCTATCCGGTCCTGATCAATGCCAATAAAGGATTCGATTTCGCTATGTGCTTGTAAAATTGCTTTTGCATGACCTGCAGCACCTAAAGTTCCATCGACAAAAACTTTAATTTTTGCATTTTCATAGCTTTGTAAAACTTCTTTAAGCAGAACGGGTAAGTGTTTAATCTTCTGATTTGTCATCACAATTCTCATCTAAAAGTGCAAAAGCTTCTTCAGTCATTTTAGCCAAATCAAGCTCAGTATTATTACCTTCCAAAAGATTTAAAAGATTTTTGTCATAAAGTTCTTTAGGCCATATTTCAATTTTGTTTAACACACCGGCAATAACAACATCTTTTTTAATTCCAATAGCTTGTTTTAAATGATTTGGCAGACTAACTCTTCCAATTTTATCACAAGTAGCGTGATGCAGAGTGGAGAAAAATAAAGTAAAAAACTTTTGGTATTTAGCAATATGCTGTTTATCCATAAACTTTTTAGCAATTTTTTGGATATCGCTTCTTTTATATATTGTTAAACAACCACCAAGTCCAAGACCTATTACAAACTCAAGTCTGCCGTTTTCCACAAGACCGTATCTCATATTTTGAGGCAGAACAAATCGATTTTTTACATCTAATTTGCTATTTGAAGAACCTGAGAAGAAAAATAGTTCCTGATCCATCTTTTATTAAAATTCCCACTTTTTACCACATACTATCTGGATTTAATAAATGTTGTAAATAATTTCTTATAATATTTACAATTTTTTTTATTTTACCACTTAAAAAATCACATTTAAATACCTTAAATTTAACACTTAAAAAAAAGTTATAAACAACAAAATAAAATGGTGGGAAATTGTGGAAAACTTGTGCACAAAAGTTACTATTTAAAATTTTAATTATACATAAATTTAGCTCAAGTTACTGAAAATTAAATACATATAACAAATTTTACAAATTATTCTTTTTTTGTTCAAAACTTTGGTGGGATTTATATAAAAAATAATTTTACTAAAAATTGTTAAAGGATCAGCTGCAATCTAGATTTTAAAGTTTTTTTTAAAACACATTTGAAATTTTGAACAAATGACATGACGCAATTCCCTAGATTTATCTGAAAAATCAGCATCAATAAATTTGTTTATTTATCCAATTTTTTATAGTATCAATTAATTTTATCTTTGGTATTTTTTATATATATTCTTCGTACCCGAATAAATGATGAATAAATAAAATTATATCGACCTGCTACATCAAAAAATTGTGTAGGTTTTCCATTTGCATCTTTTTCAATCATTCTACAAAAAATTCGTGCTGTATCAAAATTAAATTTTCGATCGTTTATCTTTGTAAAAGCATATACAGGATCATTTTCTTTTTTTAAAGATGTTCCAAAAATTTTAAAAAATATTCGAAATACAACTGTCGCTAAATCAGCTATTACAAATGTAAGATAAGTAAAAGGTTTTTTTCTTGTTGCATAAACTGTGGTAGATGGGAAAAATAGATATTGAGCTTCCCTCATTAGTCCTGTCATTTTTACCGGAGTAAATAAAATGAGTTTTAGGCTTGCTTTTGGTCTTTTATTGAAAATCTCTATTAATTCATTTGTTTGACCATGAGTGCCCTCGTAATCTAAATACTTATGTTTTTTTTCATAAACTTCTAATATTGAAATAGATGTCATTTTAACTTACCCCCTTTTTTTTCACATATTTTACACATAATTTCATTTTAAACCAATAAAAAAATAAAACACTCATCAGATTAATTTTTAAACACTTATAAAAAAAACAATTGTAAAAAAATATTTGATATATAAATTAAATAATTATAAAATATGCATTAATATTTTTATTAATATGAATTTTATATCAGAAAACCTACAAAAACTGAATTAGTTTATTGCATATAAAAGGTACTTTTTAAAAATGCCTTTCATAAATTAGAATATATTTTAGTTTAAAAAAAAGAAAAAAATCAAAAAATTTGGTTTTAATAGATAAAGCTTAGGAATTGTGACAAAATAAGTTAACGGATCGATTGCTTGATTATATTTTGCTTTCATAAGTTCAATTATCACCCAATTTTTAAATAAATTACCAAAAAGTGAATCTTTCACTAAATGTTGCTAACAGTCGAAACTTTGCAATTGCAACCTTTTCTAAAATCCCATAAAATGACTCATCAAAAGATAAGATGTAGACAATTTTTTTACCGAAAAAACATAAACTCATTGTCAGTTGTAGCGGCTACAATCGAAAATGTAAATTGCATGTTATACTTGTTCGCATGAAAAATGGAAATCATTATCTAAGACCTAAATATGGTCAATATGGCTTTGTTATTATCATTTAAAACTGTGTGTTTTATGAGAATAAGTCATCTTTTTTTGCTTCTTATCTTTACAGCTTGTTCTTCAGGCTCAAATAAAAAATTGGATAATATCGAAGAAATCAAAAAAGATTTTATTACCACTATTTTAACCGAAAGCGTTTTAGACGAAGGGCCTTTTCAAATGAATTATCATTTAAGAGCCATTCTATTTTCAGATAACGTGGTGAGTCTTATGGGAGATATTTTTGTATTTGCACATCTGCCACATGGATGGACTCGCTATGAAGGTAAAACGTATGTCAAAACTAATGGTTCTTTTAAAGAAATCGCATTAAATGATTTATTTCCGCAATCCGGTCAAAAGGAATTTCTACGGAGCTATTGCGAAAACTTTTTCAAATATCATGGCGATTGTAGCTACTTTCGAGGGACTGATCCATTGTGTGATCACCTAGATCAAGAACTGATTAAAACATTTGTGGTAGATCATGAATCTCTTATTTTCGTTTTTCAACCCTACTCTGTAGGTGGATTAGCTGATGTTCCCTTCACAGTTAAAATTCCGTTCACTGAGCTCATTGGAAAATGGCAGGCAGGAAATCCTTTGGAAAAACAGTTGCCTATTAATAAAAATTTTCTTTCTTCTTGGGATAAAGACAATTGGATAAGCGATGTCCAAGAAGATCATTCGATTGCATACCAAAAGGAGTCATACTTGCAACAAGAAACATTTTGACAGAGGTAAGAAAGCAGAGCCACCTCCATCTATGAAAAAAGAACTTAAAAATACTTATTTTTTGTGTTTTTCAAATGTTTTTTATTTTTAACTAGGAAGTTCTTGACTTCCGTGTACTTCCGTGTTAAACTTCCTAGTAAGCTCAATGGAGCTTAGTATGTTAGAAAATTTCTTAATGATGGAAGAAGGTAAAACATTAGAATTCAAAGAAAATACACAAGGTTTGAACTACTTCATCAACTCTAACTTGAATATATGATAATAGATTAGAAGTTCTTTGAACTTCATCTAAAATAGCCCAGTCAGGGTAAGATAGCATAAAACTTTTTGGATCTAAAATCGCTAAAGACCTATTTTCAGAATCTTCCATATTAACATATGGTTTATTAGGAAAAGCCGCTTTAACTAGAGTTGTCTTTCCGGACTGCCGAGGACCTAAAAGAGTAACAACCGGGTATTTTTTCGCAAGTTCCTTAATATAAAAATTTAATAATCTTTTATACATATTTTCTCTTTTGATAATCTAAACTTGCACTTCAGATTATCTAAACTTGCACTTCAGATTATCTAAACTTGCACTTCAGATTATCTAAACTTCAAACTTTTATCAAGGAAACTATTTTTTAAAACTACCCTCATATATAATTTAAATGGAGATTTATTTAAAAAAACTTTTAATAGACAAATAAATTTTGAAAAATAAATTTAATAATCGATAATATTTCTTTCTTTTTTTTATAATATTGATAAAATTAAGCTTTAACTATAAGGGCTAAAAATGGCTGACGCAAAAACTATAGATAATTTAGGACCGGAAGTACATAAAAGGTATATGGATGCCTTAAAACTTTTGGATGAAAAAGATGTTGAAAAAGTCTTTAAAACTCCTGCAATAGCCGGAAGAATAGAAACACTGACCGTTTCTCCATCATATTCAATGGTGGAAGAACTTTTTAATACTCGGGAAAATAAATCATCTCCTTTTGTACCTCCTCCTAAATTTTTTCTAACATCTTCCAATATTTTTACAAGTTCAATAATACCTGCTTTAGATGAAAATGATAAAATAGCCATGTTAAAAAATGCTTCAAATTTACCAAAAACCGAAGAAGATGAAAGAAAAGAATTAGTTACATTTTTTGAAAGATTAAAAGAATCTAATGAAATAAGTAAAGAATTCAAACAAAGAAAAAATGAGTTTACTAAAGGTTAAAAATGGATTGGAAAGGTTTTTTAAATTTATCTGATGAAACAATAGATGATGTTAGAATAGTTGGATACTGCTATGTTAGGCAGGGATGTTTTGATATTGCATTAGATTATTTTAAAGCATTAATAATTATAGACCCGAAAAACATATACGATCTTCAAACTCTTGGCAGTATATATTTAGAAAAAGGAAAATATTTGGAAGCTCTAAAATTTCTAGACAAATCTTTAAAAATTAATCCTCAAAATGACATGGCTTTATTAAATAAAGCAAGAGCATTATTTGCGATTGGATATAGAAGAGAAGGTTTGGAAGCTGCAAATATTTTACAAAAGAAAAACAATGTAAAAGTTGCTTCACAAGCCCAAGCTCTTATAAAAGCTTACTCTTAATTTTTTAAAAAAAAATTTCAAAAAGGTTGCATGCATAAAATTAGAATGATAGATTTAACTTAAATCTTAAATATAAATTTTGTTTTAAAATGCTTGAAACTTTAGATAATGTCTGGATACAATTTTTAGAATTTATAAAAAATAGAATATCTATTTCTGAATATCAAAATTGGTTTGAACATATAAATGTTATTTCATCTACAAAAGATGAAATAACACTTGAAGTTCCAAATATTTTTGTTAGGGAATATATTTTAGATAACTACAAAAAAGATATGCTCATATTTCTTCCAACTAAAAATGATGGAGAACTTTCTGTTAATTTTATAGTGAAAGAAGAAATAAAAGAAAAAAGAAAAATAAAATATCCTGTGCTGCCTCCAATAATGAACAGCAATGATATAAACTTTAACAGTCAGTATACTTTTGAAAATTATATAGAAGGCCCATCAAATCAGTTTGTAAAATCCGCAGCATTCTCTGTAGCACAAAAACCCGGAAACTCATTTAATCCCCTTTTCATTCATGGTGGAGTGGGACTTGGAAAAACTCATCTTTTACATGGCATTGGAAACTACATTAAAAACCACAACAAAAAATACAGTGTTAAATGTATAACGACAGAAGCTTTTATCAATGATCTTATTATGAATTTAAGAAATAAATCTGTTGATAAAATGAAAAAATTTTATCGAAATCTTGATGTATTTTTAGTGGATGATATTCAATTTTTACAAAATAAGGAAAATTTTGAGGAAGAGTTCTGCAACACATTTGAAAGTTTAATAAACCAAAATAAACAGATTGTGATCGTTTCAGATAAACCTCCGGCTCAATTAAAACTTTCGCAAAGATTGATTGCTAGAATGGAATGGGGATTAGTTGCACATATAGAAGTTCCTGATTTAGAAACAAGAGTTGCAATTTTAAAACACAAAGCATCATTTAAAGGTCTTACTTTATCTGATGATGTATGTTTTTTTATAGCAGAGAGAATTTTTAGCAATATCAGACAATTGGAAGGTGCAATAAACAGACTTGCTGCCTATTACAAAATAACTAACGTTTCTATTACAAAAGAGATATGTCAAAGTTTGTTAAATGAAATTTCCTCATATGTTTCCACTAACAAAATCAGTGTCGAAAATATTTTAAAAAGTGTTGCTTTAGTTTTTGAAATTAAAGTTTCTGATTTAAAAGGAGAATCTAGATTGAAAAATATAGCACTTGCAAGACAAGTTGCAATGTATCTTGCAAAAGAACATATAAGTGATTCTCTTCAAAAAATTGCACAATCATTTGGCGGCAAAACACATTCAACTCTTTTACATGGTTGGAAAAAAATTTCATCTATCCTTGAAACAGATGAAAATTTATCAAGACAGATACAAATGATTAAAAGAAATTTAAGTTCTTAAATTTTGTTAAAAAAAAAATTTTTAAATAATTTCTTTACAACAACTATTTATTTTCATATTTTCTTCTAAATTTTTCATAAAAGGAGAAAAAATATGTCATTTTTTTTATCTTTAAATACAACAAATGTTCAAGAGAGCTTAAAAGGAACTATTATTGAAGAAGCTTTTAAAATTCAAAAAGATGTAATTTTACATAATATTTTAAAAACTAATTTTGTTGCTTTTTCAGCCATAAGTTTGATCTCAATAGTTTTTTCAATGCCTATTGGATTAACTTATACATTTGGATTATTTTCAATTGTTACATTAGCTTTATCATTAAATATGTCATCAGTAATAAAAGCAAAATTTTCTATTATAGATACAATTTTTAATGAATACCCAAAATATGATGTGGAAATGAAATTTTTAGGATATTTTTATTATAAATTTATTTTCTCATATAAGGAAAAGGCTTAAAAATATAATAAATATTTTTTTAATTTAAAAACATTTTTAATAATATTTTTTTCAAAAGCTTGATTATTAGAAGCTTATGTATTATTACTTATTATATTAAGTATAATTTAAATGTCAAATATGATATAATAATTATATTAATTAGATATAATAAGGAGGCAAAATTATGTCTTTAAGAGTAGATGATACTAGTAGTGACTTATTTAAACCACTTATAAATAGCAATCAAGATAAAGTAGATCCTAGTAAATTTTTAGCTACTTTTCTAAAATATGCCTATAGAGGACCTGTATCGCCACAACGTTTTGCTGAATATGATTACGTTGAATTTCAAGATAAATAAATTAAATATATAAACCATCCAACTGCATATTGGATGGTTTATATTATGGAAATAATTTTTCTATCTTTAATCAGCTCAAATTTTTCTAATATTATAGTTGAATGATTATCATTTTTAAATTTTGCATTAAAAATTTTTGCGATTTCTTTTATTAAAAAATATCTATAATCATATTTTTTAAAAAAATTATGCTTCAGCTCTAAAAATTGTGGAACATCATTATTTTGTAAAAAAGAATATGCCGTTAAAGATGCTAAAAGTTTTATCAAGCCATTAGATTTTTGTCTTTTTAACTCTTTTATAAGAGTAAAAATAACATCCGTTTTTTCAAAAACAATAAAATGATTGTTTGAGTAGTTTTCTTTAAAAATTAAATGACTTATACAAATTTTGCAGAAATATTTGAAATTTATTAATTTATCATTACAATGCAAGCAGTGATTTGGAAAAATTAAATCACTGCTTATTTTAAAAATATTTTTAAAATTATAGATTTTCTTTAGCAAGTTCTCTTTTTTTCTTTTGTTTTCCCCAAGATACCCAACCATATACAGCTAGCACAAAATATACAAAAAATAAACCTGATTGAGGATATGATTTTATGTATATGTTATTAACTAAAAAAACTAAATTTGTAACCATCCAAATTACAAAACCAAACCGAACCTGTTTTGCATTCAAAACTGTTCCAACTATAGCAAAAATGGTGTTAAGCCATAGTAAATATTCTATCTTGTTCATAAACTCTCCTATTTATTGTTCCTAATAATTTTTTACATTCTT
>MGLU01000078.1:16188-17297 GCA_001796155.1 Chlamydiae bacterium RIFCSPHIGHO2_12_FULL_27_8
GCCCGAATTCCATCATCTGTTATTTTAAAACCATCAGAAGGCTCTAAATATATCAGGACATTGTATTTTTTTAACCACTCAAAACAAAATTTTTCAAGTGAATCCGTTAAATAATTTCCCCTATTCAAATGATTAATATATATAAATGCATCAGAAAGAGTTCTATCTGAAATTGCGATTTCAAATCCTTCTGCTTCTGCTTTTAATTCCTTTTGAAGCTGAGATGATACAACATATAATGTAGTTTGATATACCACATCAGTATTTATTGGAAATGGGCTTTGCCTTGCAGTTTCATGTATCACAGTTACATTTTTATCATTCATTTTAAAATATGTAGCTATTTTGTAAACCAAAGTAGTTTTAGCAGAACCATGTGTGCCAAAAACAGCAATCCTTTTCATTTTTTACCCCTGTATTATTACTCCTTTAAGTGTTTATATTAAAAAAGAAAAACAAAATCAAGATTTTTTAAAAAAATCCTCTTTTCTTTCGTAAATTAAATTTTGGATCTCCAATATTTCCGGTTATAGAAATAACAAAAGATTCTGTGAATTTAAAAAGTACATGCTGTTTCATTGCAATATTTAAATAAATTTCTCCATTAAAATCTATATACGGCCTATTGCCTTTTTCATGTAAAAAAAATGTAGATCTATTAGAAACAGAATATGAATCATATAGTTTTTGAAAATAAAATTTTCCATCCATTATATCCATATCTATTTTTCCGCATATTGGAGTTAACAGTTCCAGATCAAATCCTATAATTCTACTTAAAACATCTGCCGGAAAATCAAAAACTGAATTATCTCTTTTAAATGAATTTATAAAATAAAGATCGCATTTTCCGGTAAAGCTTTTTTTATCACCTAAAATACCTTCAAAATCAAAAACATTTAAATCTCTAATAAGAAATGGCGTCATCTCTTTTTCAGGATTATTAATATTATTGAGTAGAGATGGCCTAAAATCCTTTATTTTTATATGAGGTATTGATAATAAAAATTTGTTATTAGGATTGTTAATATTCAAATTTTTAATAGTTAAAATTCCGGATGAATCACTAAGCTTAAAATTATTAATAATAAAATTTTCAAAACTTAAAA
>MGLU01000079.1:0-15654 GCA_001796155.1 Chlamydiae bacterium RIFCSPHIGHO2_12_FULL_27_8
AGGATCTAAATGTTAAATCTTTCTCATTTAATGAAATAAAATCATTGCTTTCAGGTCCTTTAAACTCATCTTCTGAATTAACCCATTCTGAGTTATAGTCTTTACCCCAAAGCGAATCTATTGATTTTTGAATATATCTTCCCGCTGTTTTAACATTTTCCCAAGTAGTATTATTGTTCGAACAACTTGTAAAAACAAGTAATATTAAAATTAAATAAAGCTTTTTCATAAATTCCTCTTAAATTTTTATCACATATAAGGTTCAAAAACAGGGAACCTTTTTCTGTGTTGTCCTTTTGTAATCTTAACCGCTTCTTTTTGATTTATGTTTATAATATATAATTCTGATTCTTTACTATTTTCAGTATTAAATACAATATGTAAATTATTTGGAGCCCAGCATGGGTTTTCCTTATTAATACTTCCTTTTGTCAACTGCAGTTCTTCATCAAGCTCAAAATCATAAATCCAAATTTGCCTTACACCATCAGTTGTAGCACTAAATGCTATTTTTTTACCATCTTTTGACCATGAAGGGGTAACATTATGTCTATTTTTTTTAGTTATAAGTTTTGCATCAGGTCTTTTTCTGTATGAATATTCTTCTAAATTTATAGAATAAATTCTAGGTGTGCCGTCTTTATCTGAAACGAATGCTATTTTTTTTCCATCCGGGGAAAAAGTGGATGAAGCCTGAGTTGCTCTTGGGTATGAAAAAAGCTGTATAGGTTTGCCTTCAGCTTTTAATTCATTATTAAAATTTTGTATAAAAAGATCCGGTCTTCCTGCTGCATCGCAAATAAATGCGATTTTTTCAAAATTTTTACAAATTGATGGTAAAAGTTGGTTGCCGGGAAGGGAAATGATAGGTTTTTTTTCATTAGAAAAAAGTGATTTTTTATAAATTTTAGGCTGGCCATTTTGGTAAGATACGTAGATAAAATCACTTGATCTTTCATTTTTTTTTGGAATGAAAACAGGATGAACATGATAATCATTGTCAAATGTTAACTGTTTTTGATTTTCTCCATCAAAATCGCATAAAAAAATTTCTGAAACTGATTTTGAAATAGTTATATCTTTTCGAAGGGTATAGAGTATTTTTATATCAAATATTGATTTTTCATTAAAAAAAAGTTCTATGATTTTAGATGATAATTTATGAATTTCATTTCTATCTAAATTAATATTTCCTGATAAATCAATTTTTTCTTCATTTAAGAGATCATTTTTATTGTCATAAAGATATATTTTCAAGTAAGAGCTGCTAGCTTTGATTTTTACTAAAAATGAGACATTTTCATTTTTCCAAAAATTTTTATCAAAAGCTAATTCACTATTAAAATTAAATAATTGGGTATTATATTTTTTATTGTCATTTATGACTTTAGCATACCCCGAAAAATTTAAATCAAAGAAAAATACATCATAAATTTGAGATAAATATTTATCTTCAAAATTGGATGCAATATTTTGTATATTTGATAGATAAAGAGGGGATAATATACTTTTTGACTGCAGAGAGACTTCTATTTCCTCTGAAGCAAATAATTTTAAACAAAATACTAATAAGAAAATAAATTTTTTCATTCGTTTTTAAATTTTATTACAAATTCTTCATCATTTTTTATTTGATCTATTAATGCATTAAATGTTAACCCTAAAAGATTATTTTTTAAATAATTTTCATTAATTTTGCTTTTTGAGTCTAAAATATTAATATTAGAAATAGAGCCGTCTTTTCTAATTACAAAAGAAATTTTAACTTCGCCGTAATCCGGAAGTTTTAAATTATTTTTTAAATGAGTTATTAAAATGTCCTGAAAGTTTTGATGTTGAGATAAAATTTCAATTTTTTCAAAGTTTAAATTATCAATAATTTTTGGAATTACTAAATTGCTGCTAACAGTTTCCTTATTTTCTAAAGACTCTATTTTTTTTAATTTTTCTTCTAAAGAAGATATTATTTTATTTTCTTCTTTTTTAACGGAGATATCTTTTTTTGTAATGGTTTTTTTGGGAATTTCTTTTTTAACGGCTTCAATTTTAGAGATAGTTTTTTTTTGCAATTCCTTTTTAGCTATGGGTTTAATATTTTGTATTGCAGGTAATTTTTTAACTGTTTCTTTATTAATTACAATTGTTCTTTCTTTTATAGGGGAGTATTTTATTTTTTTATTAAAACTAAAAGGAATGATTAAAAATAGTATGATTAACAAATGTATTGAAAAAACATAAATTATAATTTTTTTATTTTGTAAATTTTTTGTTTTATTTTCCATAAATTTAATTTGGCTGTAAAACAATATCAATATTTTCAAAACCGGCATTTTCTAATGAATTTTTAATATTTTGATATGTCCCAAAACATGCTTGTTTATCATGCATTAATTGAGGAATGGAATTTGGAAAATTTTTTTTCTTATTTTTTAGAGCATTTGTAAGCTGATCACAAGAAATTTTTTCATTATTTAAAAATATTGAATTTTCTTTATTTACCTTAATGACTATTTTCGAATTTTCTATGATTTTATCACTTTTAATTGAAGAAGTGGATAAATTTAAATGGTCGACTTCTAAAAGGGGTGCGATAAGAATAAAAGCCACTAGTACAACAAAAACAACATCTATAAGGGGTGTTAGATTTATTAAATTTTCATCATAAGATAAATCATATTTTTGTTTTTTTCTTTTCATTAAGCTAGGTCTACCTTTTTATATTGTATTTCCACGGTTGTAACTAATTTATGAGAAAACTGTTCCATTTCTTGATGGAAATTTTTAATTTTATTTTTTAAATAATTGTATGCAATTAAAGCCGGTATTGCAACAATAAGACCTATAACAGTAGTACCGAGTGCCATAGCTAGAGATGATAATATTTTTGAATTATTATTCATTAATGAGCTTGACTGGAGGCTATTGAAAGTTAAAAGTATTCCCCAAACTGTTCCAAGAAGGCCGATAAAAGGACCTAGTGTAACGATTGTTGGGAGAACAAATAAGTTTTTTTCTAAAGAATTTACTTCTCTTGTTATTTCGTTATATAGGTGATTATCAATAAGTTCTATATCGCTTTTAGTTAAATAAATGTTATTGTCTTCTTTGTTAAAATATTTATTTTTATTTAGTAATTCCAAAGTTTTTTCTTTTAGTTCGGTATATAAAGTATAAAAAGGAAATGTAGCATCATCAATTAAGGTGATATGTAATAAATTTTCTTTTGATGAGAATATTTTTTTTTCAAAATTTATATTAAATTTATCTAACCTTTTTGTGATCATAATTTTTTGAACTAAAATAAACCAAGATGTAAGAGAAAGCAAAAAAAGTGAAAGAAATATTATTTTACCGAAGAGATCAGATTGAAAGTATGCATTAATAATTGGTGATGAAATTGAAGACATATACATAAGTACCTTTTTGTTATTTATTTTTTAGTTTTCTCCATCAGAAAGTCAAATAAAAAATAATTCAAATTGATTTTAATTTCTATTTTTTAAAAAATAAGTTAAAATTTTAGGTTATAAATGAAATCAAAAGTAACAATTCCTATATATTTTTTTATTATAGTATTAACTTACCTTGTATTTGTACATTCAAATAGAACAAGGAAAGCAGAAACTTTTTTAAAAAATTTTCCAAAGTATGAATTTATTGCCAAAGCTAAAGGAAATATGGGAGAGTGGGCAAAAGAACAAATTGAAAATGATTTTAAAGAATGTAAAAAAAATTGTATTACCCAAAGGGCAATTGTAAAGACTTATGAAGCAATAAATCAAAATGCCCATGCTCATATTTTAGGATTTGTAAGGTATAGAATTATAAATAACAAACTTTATAGAAAATATCCCTTTGATCAAAAAATCTCTACAAGAGAGCCTAATTTTGAAAAAGCAATTAAAACTTTAACTCAGCTTGTTACACTTCCTGATATAGATTTTATTGTTTCTGATATGGATGGGACACCTGAATTTTATGTGGAGAAAGATTTTTATTTGACTAATAATGACAATGATCAAGTGCCGCTTTTTAGCAGAGCAAAAATTCAAACTGCTCCATATGTAGTATTAATTCCGGATTATTATAGTGTATCTTATTCATGGAAACAAGATTTTGATAACATTTTAAAAGCTTCAAAAGAAAAGCACTGGAATTTAAAAAAGAATGCAGCTTTTTGGAGAGGTGGCAGTCATGATAAAGGATATTCAGATAATAATTTTTTAAAAAGGCCTAGAGTGAAACTTGCATTACTATCACAAATTAATCCTGGTATAATAGATGCTGGAATAAATGTTACAGATGGAATGCAGCTTAAAGAAGTTTTAACGGGTCTCAAATTAGTAAAAAATCATGCATCCATTTTAGAGCATTTAGATTATAAATATCTTCCTAACTTAGATGGATATATGTGTACATATCCCGGTTTTCAGTGGAGGCTATTATCTAATAGTGTGGTATTAAAACAAAAATCTGACGAAGTTCAATGGTTTTATTCAGGGTTAGAGCCATATGTTCATTATATTCCAATTGAAAATGACATGTCTGATGTTTTAGAAAAAATATCTTGGGCGATATCATCAGATGACAAATGCAAAGAAATTGCAGAAAATTCTACAGAGTTTGTTAAAAACAACTTATCTACAGCAAATGTATATGCATATCTTTACAAAGTGATATTAAAATATTCAAAATATCAAAATTTTAATAAGGAATTTTTAATTAATGACACTAAAAATGATTCTGAATGGATTTGTATTCAACAAAGGAAAAAGGCTAATAAAATTTTATTAAACAGAAATGAAAAATAAATTTTTTTTAATTTTTCTTTTTTTAGGAGCGGTATTAGTAATAAGTGTTTTTTTTATTAATTATAAAAAAAAATATAAAGGGACTAATTTCAAATTTATTTCCACGGATAAATTTTATGAAAAATTAAATAAACCCCCTGATTGGGCAATATTGCAGATTCAAGAAGATTTTCAAAATTTTTCAGAAATTTCTTCTAAAAACATTGAAAGTACATATAATAAAATTCAATCTGAAAAATCCGAATATAAAAATGCTTTTTTTAGATATAGAATTCATAACAACAAACTATATAAGTACGATAAAGTAGATAAAAAGATAGATTTAGAAAAAGCTATTTTGACACTTTTAAAAATAAAAAATCTTCCTGATATGGAGTTTATATATTGCGATCTTGATGGATTGCCTCAAATTGATGGGGATGAAGCCAAAAATGTATACGAAGAATTTTATAGTGTAGAAGAGAGCCGGCAAGCTCCAATTTTTGTTCAGTCAAAAATTTCAGGATATAAAAATTTAATTTTGATACCTGATCATAATTCTCTAAGTAAAAACTGGAAACATCTTTTTGATAAAATTTTAGAAAGCAATAAATCTATTATTTGGGGAAAAAAAGAATCAAAAGCTTTTTGGAGAGGAGGGACAAATGATAAGGAATATTTTTTAGAAAATTACAAAACAAGACCTAGGTATATAATTTCAAAACTTTCAAAAGAAAATTTTGAAATTGTTGACGCAGGATTTACAACATCTTGGTTTGTGAAAATCGAAGATATCCTTAGAGATGAGGATTTATTTAAATTGGAAGCTTCTGAAACCAAACATTTAGAATATAAATATTTACCTGTAATTGATGGACACATGTGTACATATCCCGGCTATCAATGGAGGCTATTATCAAGTAGTTTATGTTTAAAGCAGGAAAGTAAAGAAATTCAATGGTTCTATAAAGGACTTTTACCATACAAACATTTTATTCCAATAAAAAATGACCTTTCAGATTTTTTAGATAAAATAGGTTATTTAAAAATAAATGACGATTTAGGAATTTTAATTGCTGCAAATGCGACAGAATTTGCAAAAGAAAATTTATCTTTTGAAGCAGTATATGCTTATTTGTATGATGTGTTGATTTATTATTCTAAGTTATTTAAAATTAATGATTTTGATCAAAATAAATGGCAGAAGGTAGAATGAAAAGATACAAAATTCATATAATAATCTTTTTAGTAATATTTTTTACAAATTGGGGTATAATTTTTTTTAACAAAAAAAAAATTGCCGGAACATATTTAAAATACCTTTCAAATTATAATTTATTTATTAAATCCAAGGAAAAAAAAAGATGGATAGACGAAAGGTTTTTAAAAGACACTAAAGATTTTGAAGGTAAAAAAATTTCAATAGAAGCTATTGATCAAACTTATAATTTGATAAATCAAAATTTACCTTCCGAAAAAGAAAATTTTATAAGATTTAGAATAGTAAATAATAATCTTTACAGATATGTACCTAAAGGTGAAATTTTATCAAAAAGAGAAATACCTTTTGAAAAAGCATTAAGAACTCTTTCTAAAATTAGAAAACTTCCTGATTTGGATATAATTTATTCGGATCAAGACGGCACACCGCTAAAGGGAATAAATAAAAATTTTTATATTACACAAAATAAGGATAATCAAGCTCCTATTTTTTCTAGAGCAAAATTAAAAAATGCTCCTTATATAATATTAATTCCGGATTATCATTCATTATCAAAAGACTGGTACGATGATTTGAAAAAATTTAAAATTGAAAATAAAAAAAGTCTTTGGGAAAAGAAAAAAAATATTGCTTTTTGGAGGGGAGCTTTACATACAGATGAAAGAACAAAACTTTGTGATATTTCATTAGATTATAAAAATCATTTAGATGCAGGTCTTGGTACAGAGCATTCAATAAAAAAGGAACACGAAAAGTTTTTTAGGGGTTATATAAAAAGGGAAGACCAGTTAAATTACAAATATTTACCTGTTTTAGATGGCATTATGTGTACATACAACGGCTATCAGTGGAGATTATTATCTAATAGTGTAGTTTTTAAACAAGAAAGCGATGAAGAGCAGTGGTTTTATGATTTATTGAAGCCGTATACACATTATATTCCGATAAAAAGAGACATGTCTGATTTGATAGATAGAATAGATTTTGCAAGAGAAAACGATAGTAAGTGTAAAGAAATTAGTGAAAATGCTACTAAATTTATTATTGAAAATCTAACATTTGAAGATGTTTATTTGTATCTGTTTAAAACTTTAGAAAATTACTCTAAAATTTTAGAATTTAGTGATTCTTTTAAAAGAGATACAATAAAAGAATTAGAGTGGGTAAATATTCAATATAGAAGAAAGGCTAACAAAAAGTTTAAGAAATATGAAAAATAAATTATTTTTTACAGTTGTGATTTTACTAACAATTATTAGTCTTTTTTTAAAAAAAGAGCCTATTAGAAAAAAAGAAACATATTCATATTTATTATCTAAAAAAGAATTTTACAAAAAAATTAAAAATCATCCTTCTTGGATGAACGATCAAATAGAAAAGGATTTTAAATTTTTAAAAGAAAATAAAGTTTCTTTAAATGCCTTGGAGGAGACTTTAAAAAAAGCACAAACAGATTTTCGAGAAGGAAAAGATGCTTTTGTAAGATATAGAATAGTTGATAATAAGCTTTATCAATTTTTAGATTATGATCAAAAACTTTCAAAAAAAGAGGAGGTTTTTGAAAAAGCGTTAAAAACAATTTTAAGTTTTATTAAAGTTGAAGATATTGATTTTATATTTTCTACAATTGATGGTATACCTGATCCGAAAAACAATAACATTACAACTTCATATTTTGAAAATAGAAGGGATTTTTATCTTATAAAAGACAAAAATTTGCAGGCTCCAATTTTGACAAGGGCGAAAAGCAGTAATGTAAAAGAAGCTATATTGATTCCGGATTATTGGCTTTTATCTGAACTTTGGAAAAAAACTCAAATGGAAATATTAGATTTAGATTCAAAAATATCTTGGGATGAAAAAAACGAAATAATTTTTTGGAGAGGAGCTTCTTCAAAAGCATCAAGATTTACACTTTGTGAAATTTCATTGAATAACAATTTAGTAGATGCCGGTTTTTGTGATTATTTTATAACAGACAAAGACAAAGAGTTGAAGCTTTGGAATAAAACAGATATATATTCAAAATTATTAAAAAATCATTCAACTATTGAAGAGCAGCTTAAATATAAATATTTACCTGTTTTAGATGGAGTAATGTGTACATACCCCGGTTATCAATGGAGGCTTTTATCTAATAGTGTAACATTTAAGCAGGGAAGTGATGAAGAGCAATGGTTTTACAGTGCATTAAAACCATACGAACATTACATACCTGTTAAAAATGATCTCTCTGATTTAGTTGATAAAATAAATTGGGCAAAAGAAAATGATGATCAATGCAGAAAGATAGCTAAAAACTCTACAGAATTTGTGTTAAATAATTTAATGTATGAAGATATTTATGTATATTTTTACAAGGTTTTAAAAGAATATGCAAAGCATCAAACTTTTTCAAAAGAAGAATTAAAAAATGATCTTAAAAAAGACAAAAGGTGGATGAACATTTCGGATAGAAGAAAAACAAATAAGAAAATTCAAAAAGAGGATAAAAATTAATGATAAAAAAATTTTTAATATTGATTATTTTTTTTTGTTTTATTTTTTTTTCAGTAGAAGTAAATAATAAAATTAAAAAAAAATACATAAGGGGTACTTATTTAAAATTTTTTTCAAAAGCTGATTTTAAAAAACTATTATTTAAAAAAAAAGATTGGATGAAAAATCAAATTAAAAGTGATTTACAATTTTACAAAAGCAGTCCAATTACATTTAATAAATTAGATAAAACTTATCAAGCTATTTTACAAAACACAAATGAGTATAAAGGAAATTTTGTAAGGTATAGAATTTTAAATAATAAGATATATCTTTTTTTACCTGAAAATAAGTTTATAAGAAGACAATTTGTATTTGAAAAAGCTTTAAGAACTTTAAGTAAAATTATAACACTTCCGAATATAGATATTATTTATTCTGATGAAGATGGAACGCCCTTAGAGAAACATGATAAAAATTTTTACATTACTCTAAATGAAATTGATCAGGCTCCCATTTTTTCAAGAGCGAAAAAAACCCGAGCTAAACATATAATATTGATTCCTGATTATAATGCTTTGTCCCGTCATTGGAAAAATTATATCCCATATATTTTAGATCAAAGTAAAATTTATTCTTGGGAGCAAAAAATTCCGATAGCAATATGGAGGGGTGCAGATAGAAAAAAAGAGAGGGTTGATCTTTGTCAAATGTCTCTTAATTTTCCATTTATGATAGATGCCGGATTTAGTCTTGGCAAAGAGGATCATCCTCAAATTGCTCATTTAATAAAAAATGAAATTTCTATTTCAGAACATTTGAGATATAAATATCAGCTTGTTTTAGATGGGTATATGTGTACATATCCGGGTTATCAATGGAGACTTCTTTCAAATTCACTAGCATTTAAAATTGGCGATGAGGAAATGCAATGGTTTTACAATGCATTAAAACCATATGAACATTATATACCTATTAAACTAGATCTTTCCAATCTTTGCGAGCAAATAGAATGGGCAAAAAATCATGATGAAGAATGCAAAAAAATATCGGAAAACGCTACAGATTTTGTTTTAAAGAATTTGCAGTATGAAAATGTTTATGTTTATTTATATTTATTATTAAAAGAGTATGAGACGGTTCAGCAGTTTTCAAAAAAAGATATTATGGAAGATCTAAAAAATGCAAAAAAGTGGGTTTGCATTCAAAATCGTAAAAAAGCAAAAAAGCAATTTAAAGAATTTATATGAAAAAAAATATTAAATTTATCATTAGAGAAAATGGCACGAGAACAAAGGAGACTTATCTTCATTTAATATCTAAAAATAAAATAAGAAAGAAGGGTTATGAACTTTTATGATACGCATGCTCATTTGACATTTAAAGAAATAGATTTAGATGTAATAAAAAGGGCAAAAGAATCTAATGTTAATAAAATTATTAATATATGTACTGACAAAAGTTCATTAATGAAGGGTATTGAGTTAGCTTCAAAATATGATTTTATATTTAATGCAGCAGCAACTTACCCTCATGATGTAGATAATGAAGGGAAAGAATTTTTTGAAATAGTTAAAAAATATGCTATAGAAAAAAAATTGATAGGTATAGGGGAAAGCGGTTTAGATTATTATTATGAGCATGCAGAAAAAGAAGAGCAAAAAAAATATTTAAAAAAATATTTTGAACTTTCTTTAAGTTTAAATTTACCAATTATTTTACATTGCAGAAATGCTTTTAAGGATCTTTTTGAAATATCCGATACTTTTTACAAATCAAAAAAAGCTTTATTACACTGTTTTACAGGAACTATTGAAGAAGCAAAAGAAGTTTTAAAAAGAGATTGGATAATAGCTTTCAGTGGAATTATTACTTTTAAAAACAGTGATGATTTAAGAGAAGTAGTAAAATATGTTCCTCTTGAAAAAATGGTTATAGAGACAGACGCTCCATACTTGGCACCTCAAAAGTATAGGGGTAAAAAAAATGAACCCTCTTATATTATTGAAACTGCAAAAATGATAAGTGAGATAAAAAACATTTCATTGGAAGAGGTGGCTTTTAAAACAACAGCAAATGCAGAGAATTTTTTTAATAATTAGATATGGAAAATATAAAAATTTCTAAAGAATTTATTTTAAGCAGGCTGCAGTCCTTGATGGGACTTGCAGTAACTTTTTTTTTATTTGAACATCTTTTAACAAATTCTCAAATTGTTTTATTTTTTGATGATGGATCTAGATTTATAAAACTTGTAAATTTCTATCAATCTATTCCATATTTAAAATTAGTAGAAATTATTTTTATAGCTATTCCATTTTTACTTCATATTTTGATAGGCATTAGATATTTAATTAATACTGATTTGAATTCATTTCCGTCTAACGGCAAAAGAGCTCAAATTTTATCGAGCAGAAATATAGCCTTTTCTATACAAAGGTTAAGTGCATATATAATTGGAATAATTTTGATTTTTCATGTAGTTGAAATGAGATTTATAAAATATCCAATAAAAATAGCTAATAGTCAATTTCTAGTAAGGTTAAATCCAAATAAAGATCTTGAAAAAGCAGCAAAAAGACTTGATATAAGGCTGATTCGAAAAAATGATTTAAATTTGATTAAAGAGTTCGAAATAGAAAATATTAAATTAAAAGATAATAAAATTTTTGCTGTTGCAAACACTTTTGGAAAAGCAACATTAATTTCTGTATATAACACTTTTCAAAATCCTTTTGAAATTTTTTTATATTCTATTTTTGTTATAGCATGTGCATATCATGCAATAAATGGGTTATATACTTTTTTGCTCTCTTGGGGAGTGATATTTTCATTAAAACATGAAAGATTTTTTTCTATATTAGCTTGTTTTATAGCTTTAATTTTAACTTTGATAGGATTGACATCGATATTCGGTAATATATTTTTTGGTGTTAAATGAAAAAGGTTATTGTTGTAGGAGCCGGTTTAGCGGGTCTTTCTGTTGCATTAAAATTACTTAAAAAAAATATTTTTGTAGATTTGATATCTATTCTGCCTGCTAAAAGATCACATTCAGTATGTGCTCAAGGTGGGATAAATGCTGCTATAGACTACTATAAAGAGGGTGATAATCCAATAATTCATGCATATGAAACTATTAAAGGCGGGGATTTTTTAGCAGACCAGCCGCCGGTAGTAAAAATGTGTCAAGCTGCACCTGAAATAATTTATGAATTAGCTTCATACGGCTGTTTATTTAACAGAACAGATGAAAAAATGATTGATTTTAGAAATTTTGGGGGTAGTTTATATAGGAGGACAGCTTATTGTTCATCGACTACAGGGCAGCAGATTGTATATTCTCTTGATGAGCAGGTAAGAAAATTTGAAGAAAAAAAATTAGTAACAAGATATGAACATCATGAATTTGTAAAACTTTTAATAAATAAAAAAAATCAAGCTAAAGGAATTATTATTCAAGATGATTATGATTTAAAATTAAAATTTTTAAAGTCTGATGCTGTTGTAATTGCGACCGGCGGGATTGGATTAATTTACAAAAAATCCACTAATTCATATCAGTGCAGCGGTAGTGCAAATGGAATACTTTTTACTCAAGGGATGAAACTTGCAAATCCTGAATTTATTCAAATTCATCCTACAGCTATACCCGGGCTTGATAAATTAAGACTTATTTCTGAAGCTACAAGATCTGAAGGAGGTAGAATTTGGGTATATGGAGATGAAGATAAAAAAATTATTTTCCCTGATGGATCGCTTAGATCATGTGGCAGAAAAAATCAAAAATGGTATTTTTTAGAAGATATGTATCCTATTTATAAAAATTTAGTACCAAGAGATATAGCATCAAGGGAAATTTTAAAAGTATGTTTATTAGGACTTGGAATCGATAAAAAGGATCAGGTTTATTTGGATGTTACACATTTAGATGAAAAAAAAATAAAAAAAATTGAAGCTCCATTAGAGATCTATAAAAAATTTACAGGTGAAGACCCAAAAAAAAATCCGATGAAAATTTTTCCTGCTATGCATTATTCTATGGGAGGTGCATATGTAGATTTTCCATCAGACAAAGATAGTGACAGAAATATTAGATTTAGACATATGACAAATATAGAAGGTCTTTTTAATATAGGGGAGAGTGATTTTTTATATCATGGAGCAAACAGGTTGGGGGCAAACTCTCTTCTTTCCTGTATTTTTGCCGGATTTATATCATCTGAAGATATTTTTAATTATATTTCTAATATTTCGGATGAAATTTCTGATAAAGAAGCTATATTTTTTTTAAAAGAGGAAGAGAATTTTTCTAGAAAAATTTTAGAAAAAAGTGGGAGGGAAAATATATTTGATTTACATGATGAGATGGCTAAATTAATGGTTGATAATGTATCAGTGAATAGAAATCATAAAAATTTAAAAGAGACAATTTTTAAATTAAAAGAAATTGAAAATAGATTTGAGAATATTGCATTAGACGATAAAAGCAGCAAATTAAATCAGACGTTTTTATTTGCTAGAAAATTTCCTTTTATGATCAAGCTTAGTTTGGCTATTGCAAAAGCAGCTCTTTTAAGAGAAGAATCTAGAGGATCTCATTATAGGGAAGATTTTCAAAATAGGAATGACAAAAACTTTTTAAAAACTACAATTTGTACATATTCTGATGAGTTAGATATTTCATATAAAGATGTAGATTTAAGACATTTTGATCCTATTTCTAGAGACTATGATAAAGAGCAAAAAATTCCTGAGATTAAAAATTTATGAAATATATTTTAAAAATTTTAAGAGAAGAAAATAAAAAAAGTTTTTTTGAAGAATTTGAACTAGAGTATATTGAGGGATCAAATATTATTTCTGCTCTTTTAGAAATACAAAAAAATCCTATAAATACAAAAAATGGAAAAGTACTGCCTGTAAGTTTTGAAGCCGGTTGTTTGGAAGAAGTTTGCGGAGCCTGTTCTATGTTAATAAACTCTATCCCTATGCAAGCATGTACTACACTTATTAAACCTCTTATAAAAAATAAAAATTTTATTACGTTAGCACCTCTTTCTAAATTCGATGTTTTAAAAGATTTAGTAGTTGACAGATCTAAAATTTTTGATCAGTTAAAAAAAGTTCATGCTTGGATAGATGATGGAGAGAATAAAAAAATTGATCCTAAAATTAGAGATGAATTATATGAACTTTCAAAATGTATGAGCTGCGGGGTATGTATGGAAGCTTGTCCAAATTACAATGAGAGAAATGATTTTATTGGGCCTGCTGCAGTCTCACAAGCTAAACTTTTTATAAAACATCCACTATCAAAAAATAATAATAAAAGAATGAATGAAATGGTTTCTAAAGAGGGGGTGTTTAATTGCGGAAATTCTCAAAACTGTAAAAAAATGTGTCCTAAAAATATTCCATTAACAGAATCAATTGTTGAAATGCAAAAAGCTTCCAATAAATATTTTTTTAAAAAAATATTTGCAAAATTCTTTAGAAAAAACTAAAGTATTCTTAATTAAATTTTAACATAAAGTTTGACTCTGCTGCTTAGGATAACCTAACACTTTATGAGCACTTCAACGAAGAACAATGCTTAGGGGAGAATATATACCAAAGCTAAAACGTGATGGGAAGCAAACTAAATATTTGCAGTACTAATCTGTTTTTTTGGAAACATCCCACCTTGATAAAAGGTTGTAAGCGCGGGTGTTGGGACCTTGCAGCGGAGTTTTTATTTGTTAATTGCATTTAATTTCATATAAATTCATTTTATCTATAAAATATATAGCATGATAAATAATTAGAGGTATTTTTCATGGTTATTAGGATGCCATCGCTAGTCGATCAGTGTTGTTTTAAAATTGCTGATCAAATTGTTGAAAAAACTGAAAATAAAATTGAAATTGCTTTTGTTTTAGGAAGGGTTTATAAAATTCCTAAAGAAATTTTAAAATTAAAAATTTTTGAATTTTTTGAAGATAATTTCCCGGCTTCTGAAAAAAATTTTATTAGTCTTAAGGATAAGATTGAAAAGTTTTCATGTTATATTTTTACTACAGTAATTTTTAGACAGCTAAAAGAGATAAATCCTATTTTAGCAGAAGAATGTCTTTCACATATTCCTTGTAAATCATCTTTTTTAATAGATGAATTATCAAAGAAGGGACTTGATGTTAATGCACAAATGAAGTGTTATAATTTTTTTATGGATGCATTTTATGAAGGAAATTTAGAATTAATTGATTATTATTTAACTAATTTTGATGTTAATTTTAATTTGAAAATTCATGGTCAAAATGTTTTATCTATTATGCTTTTAGGATTTATAAATTTTCAGTGGATAAATATTAATGACGAAGTAGAAAAAAATCCTAAAAATTTAATTAATATTGTTCAAAGGATATTAAATAATAGAAGATTTATAAATCTTTTTAATGAGAGGGATGAGCAAGGAAATAGTTTTTTTATGTTTGTTTGCCGTTATGCGACTTTATCTACAACTGAATTAATAAATATTTTATATAAAGATAAGAGAATCGATAAAGAATTAATGAATAACAATGGACAAAGAGCAGTTGATATTTTGGATGAGGATGTGCCGGCTTTGATAAGAAGAGAAATTATATTTTAATAAGTTAAAAAGCTGTTATGCCTTTAATATCCTCAGTAAAAAAAGCAAACTGTTTTGTTCCTTGATTAGTATTTTGTTTTAAAATAATCATGGTGCCATCTTGAGCCGGAGTTATGTCAGATATATTTGTCAAAATAGTTCCGTCATAAAGTTTTATAGATATTTGAGCATAAGAAAATTCTTTTTTTAAATTATTAAAGACATTTATTATATCCTGAGTTCTTTTATCTATATCAATAATCATGATGCTTTTATTTGTAGAATCTGTGAGTGCTTTAATTGTATTTTGTGATACGGCTACATCTTTTGAGACATCTGTTTTTTCTTCTTGTATAATAGTTGGTTCTTGTGTTTTTTTAGGTGGATTAATTTGAATTGTTGTTGTTAAAAAATAAGGTATGATAAGTAAAAGAAATTGCATAAAAAAATCCTTTTTTAATTCAATATAGCATTACTTTTTTAAAGCTACAATTAGTAAAGAAATGTCACCAAAATTTACGCCGTTGATTTTGGAAGCCGAAAGTAAATTT
>MGLU01000079.1:15734-19030 GCA_001796155.1 Chlamydiae bacterium RIFCSPHIGHO2_12_FULL_27_8
ATTTCAGGTCTGGACAAAAACTGTTTTAGAGAAATATTTTTATTTTCTATTAAATGAAACTTTTTTGAAATATTTTCAAGTTCTTTTAAAATTGTTTCTTTTTTTAACAAAAGTTTTTCATATTGCTTTAAATTTATAAGCCCTAGTTTATAGCCATATTCTCTAAGTCTAATGTCTGCATTATCCTGTCTTAAAAGAAGTCTATATTCAGCTCTTGAAGTGAACATTCTATAAGGTTCTAAAATTTCTTTTGTAACAAGGTCATCAATCATTACTCCAATATAAGATTCATCTCTTTTTAAAATAAAAGGTTCTTTATTTAGAGATTTTGCTGCAGCATTTATTCCGGCAATAAGGCCTTGTGCCGCTGCTTCTTCATATCCTGTTGTTCCGTTAATTTGGCCTGCAAAAAATAAGTTTTCAATTTTTTTTGTCTCTAGAGTAGGAAGAATTTGGTTAGATGGTGAATAGTCATATTCAATAGCATAAGCCAGTCTTAAAAATTCAGCATTTTCAAGTCCTTCCATACTTCTGATTGTTTCGATCTGAATTGAAAATGGCATAGAAGATGAAAGACCATTGATATAAAATTCATTAGTATCTATACCTTCAGGTTCTAAAAATGCCTGATGTTTTTCTTTATCTTTAAATCTAACAATTTTATCTTCAATAGAAGGACAATATCTAGGGCCTACCCCTTGGATTTTTCCGGAAAAAAGAGCAGATTGATCTAAATCTTTTAAAATAATTTCTTTCGTCTTTTTTGTTGTATATGAAATATAGCATGGAATTTTTTTATTATATTTTTTTTTCTCATCATCAAAAGAAAAAAAAGCATTATCTTCAGAATGCTGCACCTCAAGTTTTGAAAAATCTATACTTCTTTTATGAATTCTTGGGGGAGTGCCTGTTTTTAATCTTTTAAGCTCTATTCCATGTGTTTTTAAAGAATCGGATAAACTGTTTGATGCTTTTTCCCCACCTCTACCGCCCGGAAAATCATTTTTTCCTATATGCATCAAGCCTTTCATAAATGTTCCGGCAGATATAACTACTGACAGACCCAAAAAATCGACACCTTCCAAAGTGGAAACACCAACTATTTTATTATTTTCTAAAATAATTTTTTCAGCTGTAAACTGTTTTATTTCCAAATTTTCAACATTTTCTAAAAAAATTTTCATTTCATAAGAATATTGCCATTTATCGATTTGTGCTCTCGGTGATCGTACAGATGGTCCTTTTGAGGCATTTAACATTTTGAAATGAATACCTGTTCTATCTGCCATTTTGCCCATAATACCGCCAAGAGCATCAATTTCTCTGACAATATGACCCTTCCCAACGCCGCCAATTGACGGGTTGCAGCTAGCTTTTGCAATAGTATCTAGATTCATAGTTATAAGAAGCGTTTTTGCACCCATTTTTGCAGAAGCATATGCCGCTTCGCATCCTGCGTGACCTGCTCCAACAACTATAACATCAAATGTTGTAGGATATTTCCACATGATAATTGTTTAAAAATTATTTATTTTTATGACGATCTCTTCTTCTTCTTTTTTTTCTTTTATGTCTTGCTATTTTTGCTTTTCTTTTTTTCTTTACTGATGACATTTTTCCTCTAAAAGATAATTTGTATTCTAAATTTTACTTTTTTTATTTTAAAAAGTAAAGGAGAGCTTTTTTATGGGGTGTAATTAAAAGTTTTAGTTTACGCTGCACTTGCAAATAATTCACTTACCTTTTTCCAATATTTCTTCCAATCCCCATTTATTCTAACACATCTAAGTGCCAGCATATTTTCAGCGGTATCCATTTTCCACCATGCTCCAGGTATCTTTAGTCTTTTTTGTACCACACTCCTATTGCCACTTTCTATTTCCCCTGATCCAATTGGTAATTCATTATTTATTGCATCTAAATAATTAAATTGCCCTTTCCTGTTTTCTATATATCTACAACATTTTACCCGTGCATCGTCTTTATCTATAACATTTTTAGATTCTATGCTCGTTTTTAAAATTTCTAATACTTCATCAATTTTATTCTGCTTTATTTTTTCTTGCTGTTCTTTTAACCATTTTTTTGGATCTTCATCTGTAAAACTATTTGCTGCAGCTGCTAAATAATCACTGAGATGAAAAAAGTCGATTAGATAATTTGCTTGCACTCCAAATACTCTTTCTACTTGTTCATATATCCATGCAGCCCCATCTCCAAGACAATGAATTTTAGTTTTTTCTCCATATCCAATTTTTTGAACACATTTTTTTAAAAGATTACCTGCACATTCTGTAGTTCCTAAAGTAGCTAAAAAGATTTTTGTTATCGAACCCTTTTCTTTAGCAACAGTAAGCCGAGCTTCTTTCCAACAAATTTTTCTCCATTTTCTTTTGTCGTCATTTTCATTTTTTTCTAAAAAAACAATTGGAATCATAGAACCATCCATCTCTCCTATTACACATTTTGATTCTTTATTTGGCATTTCTTCTTCTTGTTCTAACATATCATGGCATCCTTTTGCATGCTTTTTGGTAATAATTTGAACTGCACTTGTAGAAATAATAATCCCATAATGTTCTTTAAGCTTTTCTACTACTTCGTTAAATGAAACATCTGCTCCAAAATCTGTTATTACCCTTTCTAATAATAATGAATAATCTCTTGAATGGATATCTGCTGATTTTGAAAAAGGAACTTCTAATTTTTTGCCGTCCCAAAAACGTTGGACAATAACTTCTATTCTGCCATAAGTTGTTTCCCAATGGACTTTTTTTTTCCATGTCCTATTGCATCTGGATTTGTTTGTTTCCATTCATTAGATGATTTTTCTTCTTGATTAATAGCCCAATCTGATAATAAATCATGTCCAAGTTTTCTCATATTTTCAACAATTTTAATTTCAGCATCATCAGCTTTTTTTACTGTACCAGTTACATCTTCAGCTATATCGAGCAAAGCTTCAACATGATTTTTTAATATTGGGTGAGCTTCTAATCTTTCTTGTAATGCTTTTTTCATGGATAACTCCTATTTAAAAATTGAAAGAATATCCATTTTTTCAAACTGATCTTACAAATGCAAACTAAAACTTTTAATTACACCCTTTTTTATCAATGACGGCGTAAAACCCCCGCCTTTAGGCGTGGGGATATAAGCCGCTTTTTTCTTTTTTTTAATTCTTGTCATAAATATAGCTTTTGTGGTACAATGTTGTCACCTTTAAGGGTCTACCGTGGGGCTCACGGAATGTTAAGCCTTTGGAGAGAATGTAAGACCGGAGGACATGGGTTGTA
>MGLU01000080.1:0-1720 GCA_001796155.1 Chlamydiae bacterium RIFCSPHIGHO2_12_FULL_27_8
TGAAAACTTAAAGTATCAATGTTGAAATTGAATATATTATAGAAAATATATTATAAAAAAACAAGCAAAAAAAATAGACGCTTTCATCCCACGATTAAAACCATGGGCTTTCCCGCTTTTGTCGTAAAAAACTAAATAATATTTGATTAATAATTTCACTACCTATAATATAGGTTATATAACCCACATTATAGGTAAATATAAAATGCTTGAAAAACTCTTTGGAGGAAAAAATATTGAAAAAATTTTTTTCTTTCTTTTAATTAATCAACGTTGTTATGGACAACAGCTGAGTAGAATTTTTGAACAATCGGTATTTCCTTTTCAAAAAGCTTTAGATAGACTAGAAAACGGGGGTGTTATCGTAAGTTTATTAGAGGGAAAAACTAGAATGTATCAATTTAATCCTAGATATCCTTTTTTGAAAGAATTAAAAGAATTTATTGAAAAAGCTTATAAGTTTTTACCTCAAGATCAAAAAGACAAATATTACGAACGTGAACTACTCGCCATTAAAATAGCAAGCTTCCTGCTTCTTCTTATGATAACTCGTAGACCAGAAAACATATTTCTGTTCCGCTGCCATAGCATAATCCACAGGCGTTAGTTTGGACCGTTCCAGCCCTACTTTTAATTGATTTATTGGGTGAGTAGATCATTGAAACTTCCTCAACAACCCCTCGTAAAACGCAGCATGAACCTCTCGATTCACTGCGCTTCCATTAGACAAACGACTCTGTTATTCCTAATTTCCAGTGTATAAACAAATTGGGCCTTGTTTTTGCAATTCTTTCTATAAACATTGAAGCGTTAGTTTTATGTTGCCTTAAATGTTTATATTTTCTTCTTGCCCAGTTCACTAACATAGAATTAACTCTCATATAGATCACATACATAGCTGATTTAGTAAATTTACCATAATAGTTCAGCCATCCTATCAACTTTGGATTAAGATATGCTGCTATTTGCTCTATTTCTAAATCAGTTCTACTTCTAGAGTTTAATTTCCTTAGCTTTGCTGTTATAGCCTTCTTTGCTTCAGGGGATATTGCAGGAGTAAAATTTAACCGCATACTCTTCGTATATCTGTTACACGTTATTCTTCTGCGAAACTCGTATCCTAAAAATTTAAATTTGGTGTTCTCATGATTCCCTTTTCTGATGCCATCTTTGCAGTATACTATTTTTGTTTTAATAGGATGAAGTTCCAATTTGCACTGACTGAATCTCTGCTTGAGGCCTTTCAATAATTCTTCTGCCTCTTGCAAAGTTTTACAGTGTACAAGCCCATCATCTGCATAGCGACACCACAACTTACTTTCATAATTGCGTTTCATCCACATGTCAAACACATAATGTAAAAATAAATTACTTAGCACAGGACTTATCACACCTCCCTGCGGAGTACCGCATGTGCGCTTAACTATTGTCCCATCTGGCATTTGCAACGATGCTTTTAACCATCTCTCTATGTAAAGTATTATCCATTTAGTTTTTGTATGCTTCCTCACCGCTCTTATCATCAGTTTATGATCTATATTATCAAATAGTCCCTTGATATCAAATTCCAGCACATAGTCGTACTTCCAGCATCTTTGCCTTGTAACAGCTATTGCATCTATCGCAGATTTGTTTGGTCTATAACCATACGAATCAGCTAAGAAATATGGCTCTACACATGGCTCAAATGCTATTTTCACCACCATTTGTGCTATTCTGT
>MGLU01000080.1:1762-10397 GCA_001796155.1 Chlamydiae bacterium RIFCSPHIGHO2_12_FULL_27_8
TCTTGGGTATTTCTACTCCTTTTATTGCCGGCGGAAAGTAAGATCCTGAACTCATGCGATTCCAAATTTTATACAAATTTTTGCCTAGATTCGTTTCAAATTTTTCAATTGACTCTTGGTCTATGCCTGAAGCCCCTTGATTTGCTTTGATTCGCTTCCACGCGTCCCACACTAGTTCTTTTGGAATATCGAATTGTTTTGCTTTACTCAATATTTCGTCCTCTATAAGTTGAATATTATTTAAAGCCATCTAACGCTATCTCTTTGCTCCAGTACCATTACAGTACTTTCCTCACTACTATAGATAGCTCCGCCACAGTTCTTGATATTGGTACTCTCATACTTGAGTTTATGCTCTTATATTTCTCCCTTAACATCCAAGCGACTGCTTCCTCCAGTTCCCTATAAAGCCTAGATTAGACTCATGCCATTTCAACACCGAACACCGCTTATGCAATAACCAGATTTCCCATAAGCTTATCCCATTACAACGCAAAGGTAATGGTTTTGATGTTATTTCCAGACCTTACGATGCTTCATCAATAGTTTACTTTCGTTCATCTTTCTAATCTTTACCTCGCCTAGCTTTTGCTAGACTTTCATTCAATGCTCACCACTAGTGCTCTTTACACCAGCAGCTTGAAGTGGTTTGACACCTGCATCTGAATACCGATGTCGAAGGGCCTTTTTCCTTCATCTTTTATAGAGCTTTTAATAAATTATGCCACTAAACACAATTTAAGCTGAAGCACACTAGCATTATAATCCCTATCATGAAAAGTATTACATTTAGGACAAATCCATTCCCTTGTTTTTAAATCTAGATTAATATTTTTATACCCACATATACAGCATTTTTTAGAAGATGGATAGAATTGGTCTATTTCTATATATTCTCTTCCATGCCATATTGCTTTATATTTAATCATTCTTTTGAATTCCGCCCATGATGCATCTTGTATGCTTTTAGATAGGTTTTTATTTCTTATCATATTTTTTACTTTTAGATCTTCCATTATTATAGTTTGGTTATCACGTATAATTTTTAAAGATTCTTTATGCAAGAAATTATTTCTTTTATTTTTTGTTTTTTCATGAATTTTAGCTACTTTAATTATTGCTTTTGTTCTATTTTTGCTTCCCTTTTGTTTTCTACTTATTCTTTTTTGTAATTTTTTTAGGTTTTTTTCAGAGTTTTTATAAAATCTGAAGTTTTGAATCTCTTCACCATTAGATAATTTTGCAAATGTTATTAGTCCCACATCTAATGCTATTGCATTTTTAGTTAATGGTAATTTCTCTATTTCTTTTTCTACTAGAATATTTAAGTAATACTTCCCACTTGATGTTCTTGTGATAGATATGCTTTTTATATTACCAATAATTCCTCTATGTAAAATTATAGGTATTGATATTTTAAGCTTTGGTATTTTGAGCTTATTGTCTTCAATTTTAAAAAATTGAGGAATAATTATTGAATTGTTTTCTCTTTTACTTTTAAAACTTGGAAAATCTGATCTTTTTTTAAAAAAATTATCAAATGCTTTTTTTAAATTTAGAGATGCAGCTTGTAAACTTTGTGAATTTGCTTCTTTCAAAAAGGGATATTCTTTTTTAAGATTTACGATTCTTTTTTTAAGTTCATAATAACTATATAATTTTTCATTTATTGCAATTTCTAGAAGCTTATTAAATACAAATCGACAAGAACCTATTAATTTATTTAAAAATATTATTGTAAGCAAATTCGGATCTAGTCTGAATTTATAAGTATAGTGCACTATTTATTTTGTCCTTCTATATATTTTTTTATACTTTCATCAGAAATACTACCTATTGTTTCTACATAATATGAAGGATTCCACAAATGCTCTTTCCATAAACATTCTGTTAAAACGGGAAAAAATAATAATAGTTTTCTTGCACTAATTCCTTTAATCATTTTAACAATATATGAAATTGAGAAATTAGGTTCCGCCGAAACAAATATATGAACATGATCTTTTTCACCAACTTCAATTACTTCAATATGAAATCCTTTATCATTAGCTATTTGTAAAATAAGTTTTTTTAAATATGTTTCAACATCTTCAGATAAAATTTTCTTTCTATATTTTGTTGAAAAAACAATATGATAATTTACATTGTAAACACATGTTCTTTTAATTTTGAGATTTTGTTTTTTCATGTAGATAGTATATAAACTATTAAGATATTTTATCAATATATTATTTTAAATCATATATTATATATTTTTATTTTCCGTCAAATTTCGTTTGTGATAATGATTTGCTTTCATCTCTCCTTTGAAAAGGAAAGGATTCCCACAAATGATCCTAAAACAAATATTAATTTTTGGAGGGAAAAACTTCAAAAAAATGCTGAGAGAGATAGAAATAATGTAAATATGCTGAAAGCTATGGGGTGGAAAGTTAGGATAGTTTGGTTGTGCTTTTTGAAAAATAAAAAAAAATTTAAATCTATCGATTATATTAATGAAGTAGTTGAGTGGATTACAGACTGCATTGAATAGTTTTTTTAGTGTCTTCTTCCGGTATTCAGGGCTATTTTATTAAAAAAATTATTTTAATTTAAACCTAATAAACATTTTAAATAAGAGTCATCCAAAGCAGCAGATAATATATTAAGATTATTCGCCATTTTTGTTTAAACTATAGCTGCCGATTTTATTAAAATCTATTACCTTTCTATATTCAAAAGGATTCGAAATTTTACCTTCAAATAAAACTGCAATCCTTTTTCTGTTTTCTTTTGATAAAAAATCTTTTGAATTTTTTAAAAAGTCTTCATAAGATAAATTTTTTAGAGATTCAACTCTTTTCTCAATATGTGAAAAATCTTTTTCTTCAAATGCTAAAAAATTGAGTTTTTCAGTTTGATCAATGAGATTTTTATCGGGAAGTGAAATCGTTGTTATAAGATTGTTTTTAATATTTTCAAATCTATCTTTACTTATGTTTTTTTCAAGATCCTGCAAATATTCTTCTATGAAAATTTCAAAACGTGTTATTAAATCAAAAACTAAATGCGAGTTTGATTGAACTGCAAACATCTGAAACAACCTTTTTTTTACTGCAAAATCCTGTGCATATGCCATATATGCAGTTTTTTGTTTAGAACGCAGCTCTGTAAAAAATGATTCTTTCAATGCTTGTGATAAAATTGTTTGTGCACTCCTTTTGTCATAGGTAAAATTTCCTTGATCTAATACTAATACAACACCATTTCCTAATAAATCGGTCTTTTGAAGGTTATAATATGGGCCTGACGAGTTGTTCATTTCAAAAATTTCTGTTTTATATTGATCTTTGATCGGAAAAGCTTGTTTGCCAATAATATCTTTTATATCAAAATATAAACTTTCAGATTGCTTTAAACTCAAATTTCCGTTTATAAAACCTTCAATATAAATGTTTTGAAATAAACTATTTTTAAAATTTATGAAATCTTCAAATTTTATATTTTTTAAAATTTCTGTTTTTTCATCGCTTGTCAAGGAATTGGAAATTAATACGGAAAATAAATAATTTTTTGCTTGAAATATAGGAAGTACTTTTTTTTCATTTAAAAAATTGTATTCTAACGATTGATAAATTATATCAAAATTCTCTTTGGAAATTTTGAAATTATTGATCTCTTTTAATATTTCTTCTAAAAGAATCGAGGCCTTTTGCGAATAACCGTTTATTTTAATAATTATAGAATACATGTCATTTTTAATTTCCGGAAAAAGCCCGGCTTCATTTGCAGCAGTTATAGTAGATAAAAGTTTTTCATTTAATGCTTTTATATATAAATCTTTTAAAACCTGATTTTTTTTATCGTTATTCAATATAGGATCTTTAATAGATAAAATTATTGAAACCTGAGGCATTTTAAAATCTATATCTTTTTTGAAATAAATTGACGCAAACTCATTGTTGACAATTTTTATTGGCTCTTTTTGAACAGAGTTATCATTTAAAATTTTTAAATCTGTCGGAATAAAAGGATTTGGGGGAGGAAGCTTTATATTTGTATCTATAGAGTCTTTTGAAAGTTCCGTTTTTAACTTCGCATCCATGTCTAAAATTGTATATTCCGCATCAGTCCACTTTTCTTTTTTATCCGCTATAGCGGCTACGTTTTTTTGATCAGTCATTAAAAAATACTGACAGGATTTATAGCTGAAATTTTTTAATGTTTTAATGATGTCTTCTGCAATGTATTCTTTTGCAAAAATTAAATTTCTAGGATATGAAGATAAATCTTCATGAATCAAATTTGCAGCTTCATTTGCTGCATATTCAAATGCATCTTCATGTGACTGATATTCGTAATTTAAATTTTTCATGTTTTCCATTTCTTCATATATATATTTGGGAATACCGGAAATTATTAAATTGTTGATAGCACTATGTACTCTTTTTATAACTTCATCCCTATTTTTAATTCCGCTTTCAGTTAGAGAAATTTCAATTGCAAAAAGATATGAGTTATCAGATATCCTTTCCATGCCAATATCTAAATTTTCAGCTAAATAATCATTTTTTAAACTTTGAAGTATTGAATTTTTTTGACCTCTTTTTAATGTATACGCTAAAATTTCAAGAGTTTTATTGTCTATTTCACTTTGAGTTAATTTCACTTCCCATTCAAGAGATATTATGTTCATATTTGAAATAGGCTTTATATATACTATTTTAGAAAGATTGTCGTTTGAAAAATAGTTTTCATTAATTGTTAATGGATCTTTTCCCTTGTTTTCTATAGGTGAAAATTTTGAAACAGCCATCTCTTTCAAAACATCTAAGTCTAAAGGCGAATAGATAACAAGCGTCATCAAATTTGAACTATAATGCTCATTATACCACTTTACAAGCTCTGATATAGGCATGTCCCCAAGCGTTTTGGAGTTTCCTGTAGGAAATTTTACATTAGGATGATTTGGATTGCCAATCACTTTTGTTACCATCCATTTTCTTCTTCCATCATGCTCTATATTTTTTGAGTCTTCCTGATCAATAGCAAAAAGTTCTCTTTTTACATGAGATGGATCAAATGTAGGATCTATAAAAAAATGAGATAATCTATCCAGTGCACCTTCAAATGCATCGCTGTTTATTGAAAACATATAAACTGTTTTATCAGATGTTGTATAAGCATTTGGTGAACCGCCATTATCAAAAATATATCTAAAATATCCGGCTTCATCAGGATACTTTTTTGAACCTTTAAAAAGCATATGTTCTAAAAAATGAGCCGTTCCGGGATATTTTTCCGGGTCTTCCAAATATCCGGTCTGAACTGCAAGTGCTGCACTTGATAAATCAGCTTTTTTATCTGAAATGATTAAAACTCTTAAACCATTATCAAGCCTAAGTTTTAAAATCCCTCTATCTTTCATTGCAGGGTTTAATATTTTTAATGAAGAAGTATCTTTAATAATTTGATATGTCGGAACTTCATTTGAAAAGATATTAAAAATCGAAAAAATTAATAAAATTGTCTTCTTCACTTTAAACCCTTTTTGTTTTGTTTAAAAATTCATTTTTTACAATTCCATGTAAATATTTAGCTCTTTTTACTCTGTTTTCAATTCTATCATTTGATTTTTCCGGAAAATTTTCCATATCAATCTCATCTGAAAAACTTAAAAAAATTTTTGATTTTTTTACACTTCTTTTCTCTCCAATTTCAATCTGAATGCTTTCAGGCGGAGGAAGAAGATAGTATGTAAAAAGAGTTAAAAGAATAAAATGAGTTTTAATTTTTGATTTTTTTGCCATTAAATAAATCATCTCTATGCTTTGAGGATCAAAATCAGCTATTGAAATGTTGCCATTTTCTATTCGGTCTCTACCCCCACTTGGAGCTACATATATTATTTTTCCGCCTTCAGATAAAAGTGAGCTCATTTTTGTCATTACTCTTTTATTGTGAAGTTGTTTTTCATGTTTTTTTTCTAAATCTATATCAAGATACCTTTTTGAGTATATACACAAAAGATCTACACCTTTGCTAAAAGGTACTGCCAAGGGATCGGATATTACTCTTTCTCCCGCAACAAAAATAATATTTTTTTGAAGTTTATTAAATTTTTCTTCTAAAAGAATAAAAATTGCCTCCGGATCACATTCACTTTGATGGTTGGACAATAAAATTACATTTTCATTTTGATCTATATAATTTTGAATTTTTTCCAAATTTTCAATTCCATAAATTTGAGAATTTTTATCAATTAACGGTCTTATGAAATTTTTTCCAAATTCATAATAATTAAATGGTGATTCTATTTTTTTATGGTAATCGTCAAATTTAAAAGGATTTTTAATTTGATCAATCATTAATTTTGTTAAGGTAATAAATAATTCATCAATTTCATTTTCAGATATCTTTGATTCATTTTTGTATTCTAAAAAAAGTTCTTTTAAAATTTTAAAATATTTATCTTCAAAATTTTTGCTCTCTTTTAATTTTTCTAAAAAAATTAAAAAATTAGACATCTATAGCTTCTCCATTAAGAGAAAATTTATAGTCATTTAAATGTAGTGTATCATCAGTTTTTATGTTTAAATAACTTTGTGTGTTTTTTGCAAGTGTAATAAAATAATTTTTGTCATTTGATTTTAAATATTTATCAACCTCAGGATGTACTGTTACTTCAATTTGAGATTTTTGATTTGTTGAAAATAATCTTTTTAAAATTCTCTCTATTTCAAGAGAGGTTGTTTCAAAGTTTTTTATTACTCCATTTCCGCTGCAATAAGGACATTGTGTAAAAATAGTTTGTAAAAGAGATTCTCTAGCCCTTTGCCTTGTCATTTCAACAAGCCCAAACTCGCTCATTCCTAAAATTGTGCATTTTGCAAAATCATCTTTCATGAAATCTTTGAGTTTTTCTAAAACTCTTCTTTGATTTTTTCTGCTTCTCATATCTATAAAATCGCAGATAATTAGTCCGCCGACATTTCTAAGCCTTAATTGTCTTGCAATTTCTTCTGCAGCTTCCAAATTAATCCTTACCAAAGTCTCTTCAACATTTGTAACTTTTTCTTTTGAACTTCTCCCTGAATTCACATCTATTGTAAACATAGCTTCAGTTTTATCAAAAAATAAATAACCTCCGGATGGAAGCCATACCTTCCTTTTCAACGCTTTATCAATCTCTTTTTCAACTCCGAATTTTTCAAAAAGGGGAGTAGCTCTATGATACCTTTCAATGATCAGAGGATGTTCCTTTTCATAATTTCTATATATATAATTGCATTTGTGAAATATTGAAGGGTCATCCACTAAAATTTTATCATATTTTTTATCAACAGCAGTTATAATAGCCTTTTTTAAAAGAGTCCACTCTTCATGCAGAATTTTCGGCCCTTTTGAAGCATTAAATTTTTCTACTATTTCTTCCCAAAGTTTTAAAAGTTCCGTCGCTTCTTCTACAAGCATCTCAGTTGTAGCATTTGCAGAAGCTGTTCTGCAGATCAATCCCATATCTTTAGGCATTTCAAAGGATTTTATAAGGTTTTTCAATCTGTCTCTTAATGCCTTATTCTCTATTTTTCTTGAAACTCCCTTATGAGGTGTATTTGGAAGTAAAACTAAATACCTTCCCGGTATTGATACATTTGATGTAAGTCTGGCTCCTTTTGTCCCAATAGATTCTTTGACTACCTGCACAAGCACAGGCTGGTTTAATTTCAAAAGTTTTGAAATATCCCGGCTTGAAGAAGACGTTTTATTGTCTTGATAATCTACTTCAAATTCCATATCAAACATTTCTTCAAACTTTCTTCTGTTTATTAAAATATCATCTATGTGTATAAATCCATTTTCACCTTCAGCAATATCAATAAATGCAGATTGAATGTTATGTAAGATGTTTTTTACTTCACCTCTATAAATATTTCCGGTTATCTGTCTAGTTTTTTTTCGATCAATTATTAAATCATGCAGTACATTATAGTTCATGTAAGCATATCTAATTTCTTTGGATTCTACATTTATTAGAATTTCTTTCATTAGTTCACCGGTATATTAGGTTTTTTATATAATACTTGAATAATTAAACTTTTTCCACTTTAAAAAAAATAAGATTATATAAATAAATTATTTATAGAGAATTTTTTTTATAGAAACTATCAGATCTTTTTTTACAAATTCTACAGAGCCTTTTATTGCTGAAATCACAGATTCAATAGTTGAATAACTATGACATTTAATTATCAGCTCTCTAGCTCCAATTAATATTGCCCCCGGATAATTTTCATAGTATAAACTATTTTTTAATTCATTCATTAGATCGAAACTGTTATCAAGAGCCTTTTTGTAAATTTTATCAATGATAAAACTTGTAATTCCTTCTGAAGTTTTTAAAAAAATATTACCTGTAAAACCATCTGTTACCAAAACGTCTACTTTACCTTCGAAAACCTCTTTTGCTTCTATGTTTCCAACAAAATTAAAAAAAGTTTTTTTCTTTGATAAACTATTAAATGTTTTTCTGATTTCAGCCGTTCCCTTTTGTTTTTCGCTTCCAATATTCAAAAGCCCAACCTTTATGTCTTTTCTTGAAATTACCCTCTGAAATGCAGCTCCAAGTGATGCAAAATCAACCAAATCTTTTGATTTA
>MGLU01000080.1:10438-19021 GCA_001796155.1 Chlamydiae bacterium RIFCSPHIGHO2_12_FULL_27_8
TTTTTTAGTAGGAACTAGTGCAAGAAGTGCAGGCCTTTTTATTTTTTTTAAAGTTTTAACTATTATCTTTGTCGATGTAACCAATACCCCTGTATTTCCGCAGGTTATCAATGCATCAATTTTTTTATCTTTTAAAAATTTTAGGGCTTGAAGCATTGTTGAATCATGCTTTTTTCTAAAAGCCCTTAATGGAGTGTCTTCCATCGAAATAAAATATTTGCTGTAATTCACTTGTATTTTTTTAGATTTTTTTTCAACTAAAAATCTTGAAATTTCACTTTTTAATTCAATTGTTACAAAAAGTTCTAAACTTACATCTTTGTCAAAATTTTCAAAATTTTGAAAAATTGAATAAAAAAGTTTTAATGGGTCCAATTCAGCACCCATTAAATCTATTCCTATAGTGATCATTATTAAGACTTATTCTTTTTTTTCTTTTTTCACTATTATTTGTCTTTTTGCGTAAAATCCGCATTTAGGACAAGCTCTATGAGACATTATTTTACTTCCGCAATTCGAACATTTAGTCTGATTTTTCGGTTTTAATGCACTATGAGATGATCTTGAATTCTTTTTTGCATTAGAACTTCTGTTTCTTGGTACTGCCATTTTTTCACTCCTCTATTTTTGAAAATGGAAAATGCTTATTATCTTCTTTTTTAAAATATTTTTTTATGTCCTCTCTTGAAGGACAGTTGTTTTTACATTCTACATAAGGTGGTATCTCTATTAAACAGCTGCTTTTTATCTCTTCTAACGGATTGAAGCATAAGCTAATACTTGAAACTTCTTTTGTAAAATATTGATTTTTTAAATCATGTTCAATTTCCGTAAGTTCATTACAGATACTGCAATGGATTTTAACATAAAAATTTACATCATAATTAATAATTATTAAATCATCTGCAAGATAAGCTTTTAGTTTAAGATGAAAGGGTTTTTCAAATATAAGATTTTCTTCATCTTCTATTTCAAAATCTTCTTTTGATAAATATTTATCAAAAGATAAGGTTTTCCCATCATGAATTTGATCTATATATATTTTAAAAACTTGTTTCATAATTATTTTTAACCAATAGTTTATATTATTTTGATGTAAACTTCCACTTTTAAAATTATTTAGTTACAAAATTTTTAAAAATATTTTGATCCCATAAAAAATGGGATCAAAAAAATATTAGTCCTGAGGAGCATATTTTGATAATTTAGTCAAAATATAATTTGAAAGACTGAAATCTTCAGGAAACAAATTTTTTATTGGTGTAACTATTTGGTCTGAAAATATTCCGGAAATTGCCAATAGCGAAGAAAGAATTATGGCTCCTTTACCATTGCAAAACCTTCCTATAGTTCCAAATAATAATACTGAACCTAATACTGATCCTGCTAAAAGAGTAATTTTAGCATCAGTTGTTATTTTTAATTTTGCAATCTTTTGCTGTTTAGAATATGTAAAAAACATACTTTTTTTAAACCCTTCCATAAATGTATTGGTTAGTGTCTTCTTTTCTATGTCTAATGGAACTTGAACCGGAATAGCCGCTCCTCCCTGTACTAAAGCTGCAGGATTCGCACCAATTGAGGGCCGTAATTCTTCTGCTTTAGGTTCAGATTCAATTGTAAAAAAATACTTTGTCCAATCAATAATAGCTGTAACAGCTATTGGTATAAATAATGTAAATGATAAAAATACATATTTTGCAATTTGCTTTATTTTTGAATCTTCAGATTTCGGAATTATATAATTTGTAAATTCATATAAATTTTTGTCAGAAAAAACTTTTTCAAGATATGTCATAGTAGCCTCCAATTAAATTGGGAAGAAATGTAAAAAAATAATTAAATATTTTCAATTTATTTTTTTTCATAGGTTAATTAAAAAGTTTTTTGTTTTGAATTTTTTTAAATTAAGATGTAATTATTTATTGTTATCTATGTTCAAATTTTATACACTTGCAAAATTGAATGTTTAAATTTTTTTTTTTTAATAAATTTTTAATAAGGAGTACAAATGCCTATTCATAGAACAAGGGGTACCGGTCGTGGTTCTGAGCATGGTTCTGGTTATGGGTCTGTAGATTCAGACGGAGTCAGATATTCTTCTGTAAGAGATCCAAAAACAGGTGAGTCTAAACCTTGTTCATTGGAGAGACAACCAGATGAAAGCGAAAGTGCCTATTATACTAGACTAACTAAAGCAAAAACTAGCGTTTTAGACGGCCGACAATCATCAGCAGAAATTTATGGTGCAGGAAGTTCTTATGGTGCAGGAAGTACTTATAGAACTGATAGAAAAGTTGAAGCTTTAAGAAGTAGATCATTCGGAAATGATTGCTGTTGCTGCAGCATACTTTAATTGTTAATATTTTTTTTATTAGTGTCTTGAGTATACTTTAATTTTTCAAAGATTATTGCAGCTGCATTTTTGTTTGCATTTTCACTTTTTAAAATTTGAGTAAGATTTTCACACCCTTCTAATGCATTTTGATAATATGTTTTTTCAAAAAGTAATTGTTTTGAACATTTTGCTATGTTTGCAAAAGTAAGATGTGGACCATAAAGTTCAAAAAATATCTCTTTTTGTAATATTATGTTAACAATACAGTAAAAAGGCAGATTTATTTTTAAAATATATTTACCAAGAAAAAGATCAATTTTTTTAATTTTAAAATTTACTACAGTAGGAACTTTATGCAGAGCAAGTTCTAAATTTATTGTTCCGGATGTAGCTATTGCAAATTTCATTTTTTTCATAAAAGTATAATTTTCTTCAAATGGAAAAAATATAATATTTTTTGTATTGATATTATTTTTTTTTAGCTCTGCTTCAATAAAACTTGAAAAATTATTGGAAATTGCAAATTTTAAATTTTGATCTATTTTTAATAGCTCTTTCATCGCATGAACCTGATAAGTGAAATTTCTTAAAATTTCATTTCTTCTGCTTCCCGGAAAAATTCCTATCAAATCTCTAGAATGTTCATTTTTTTCTAAAGAGATGTCATAAAGAGGGTGGCCAATATATCTTACATCAAGTTTTGTTTTTGAAAAATATGCTTTTTCAAATGGGAAAATGGACATTAATACATCTACATTTTTTTCGAGAGCAAACATTCTGTTTTTTCTCCATGCCCATACAGTTGGTGCTATGTAATGGATAATTTGATTTTTAAAACCCTTTTTTCTAAGAGATTTTTCTAAAAGCATAGTAAAATCCGGATAATCAATAAAAATTATTACTTTTGGGTTCTCTGTTAATAATTTTTTTCTAAGTTTAAAAAAAAGTTTTAACATTCTAGGTAGAGAAAATATTATATCTGTAAGTCCCATTACATGAAAATCTTCCATTTTCAGAAAAATATCAGTTTCATGTTTCCTCATCCTAGGACCTGAAACACTTAAAATTTTTAAATTTAATGTTTTTTTTAGTTCGGATAATAAATTATACCCGTGCAGATCAGCTGAATCTTCCGCCGCAAAAATAAAAAGATCATATTTTTTCAATGGTTTTTTCTTTTTGAAAACTTTTCAGACCACATTTCATAATTTGATAATAAATTAGGATCCAGCATACAACGAATTTTATAAAATTTCAAAGAAAGATAAAAAAATGGATCTTTAGGTATTTTTATTTTGTTTTGAATATTAAATAACGGAAATATCCTAAACTGATTCATCAAAATAGATACAATTTCGGCTTTCATTTTTCTTGGTATTAAAAAAAATGGCCTGAATACGTCATTTATTATTTTAAAAGATTCAGATGCAATTATACCCAAATGAAATTGATTAATTTTATCTTTATAATTTTTTTCTAATCTATCTTTTAATGGATCAAATAAAAATATTGATATCAATACAGCTCTTTCAAGTTCATGAGGATAATTTTCATTATTTATTTTATCCAGTTCTTTTAAAAGTAAACCAATATTTTTATAATCATTAAAAAATTTTGATAAATTTTTTGATAAAATAGATAAAATTCCGGATTCATTTAATAAATAAAAAAATCTAAAAGAAGAAACGGAATTCAACATTTTGAAAAGCTCTTCCAAAATTCTTGCAGGTGAGCTTTTGTTTATTTCATCTTTGCATTCTATTAATGCGTTATATGTATTTTTTTCAATTGTAAAATCTTCAAATCTTGCTTTGAATTTTATAAGCCTTATCATCCTAACCGGATCTTGAATGAATCTTGCTTTAGCATCTCCGATTGTCCTGAGTATTCTTTTTTCTACATCAGAATATCCATCTACATAATCAATAATTGTTTGAACTTCAGGATCGTAAAATAACCCGTTAATTGTAAAATCTCTTCTTAAGGCATCTTCATTTGGACTGCCGTATATATTGTCTTTTAATATAAGAGATTGTTCCTCTGTTTCTCCGGATCTAAAAGTGGATACTTCAATAATCTTTTTACCAAATCTTACATGAGCTAGCCTAAATCTTTTGCCAATAAGAATGCATTTTTTATAAAATACTTTTTTTATCTCTTCAGGTTTAGCACTAGTCGCAATATCAAAATCTTTAGGTCTTACATTTAAAAGAAGGTCCCTGACGCTTCCTCCAACTAAAAAAGCTAAATGTCCATTTAATCTTAATGTTTCAATTATTACAAATGCATGCATATCTATTTTTTTTGAAGGAATCATATGAAAATCTATTGAATATACTTTTGGAGGTCGCACTTAAATTATATCATATTGTTTTATAAAAATATGATGCTATTAAATTAACGAAAAGTAGTCAACCTACTTTGAAAAAAAACATTAAATAATTCTTGCCAATGATCATCAAATATGCTTTTTTCTATAATTTCAGCTTTAAAACCAATTTTTCCGGAGAAAATTTCAAGGTGAGGCAATAAATCATTCTTTTCTCCTCTTTTTTTTAAATTTTCAAAACTTACATGAAAAAAATTTTTTCTGATTTCTTTTACAATCAGCCCTTCTAATCGTTCATCAAAAATATATCTGATTTTTTCTATGTTTTCTTCCTGAAGAAAACATTCAATTGTATTGAATGGATGGATATTTTTAACAACTTTGCCAAGTTGTGATAGATCAAACATTTTTTTTGTTATCCCAACCGACGATAACATAACTGAAACATATGATTGTGAAAGATCTTGCACTAAGCTAAAAAGCTTATCAACAACCAGATTTAATTTTTCTGAATAAAAAATTTCAGAAACATATTTTTCATCTTCACCATCAGCCTGAAAAACAGATTGTGTAAGATCTTGAACACTGGGAAACACAATAAACTCCAAAAAAATTTTAAAATGTTACAGAATATTCAATTTTAGTAAAATAATTATTTTAAATTGTGTTTTATAAAATAAATATCTAAAATGATCATATGAAACAATTGCATTTTGGACATGTATTAGGCGGAGCTTTCTTAGTCGGCGGAACTTCAATAGGAGCAGGAATGCTAGCACTCCCTGTTGTTAGCTCTTTAGGGGGTTTTTTTCCTTCACTTTTAATCTATATAATATCTCTTATAGTAATGTCGTACACCGCCCTTTTGTATGCTGAAATTTCAATTAATATGCCAAAAGATTCTAATTTAATTTCCATGTCTGAAAAATATTTAGGTAAATTTGGTAAAATATTCTGCTGGTTTGTCTATCTATTTTTATTTTACTGCTTATCGGTTGCTTACCTTTCAGGCGGAGGTAAAATTGTTCAAGGGTTTTTTGAGTTTCTGCCAATTAATTTCACGATAGTATTGTTTTTAATATTTTTAGCTTCTTTTATTTATTTTGGTGCAAAAGCTGTAGATAGGTTAAATATTTTATTAGTAATAGGCCTAATAGTATCTTATTTTCTTTTTATCTATTTTGGTGCCAAAGACTTGAATTTTAAAAATTTTTACTTTTTTGATATAAAACATAGTTTTATTTCTTTCCCAATAATTTTATTATCTTTTGGATTCCAAGGTATAATGCCTTCTCTTACTTACTACATGAATAAAGATTATAAAAAAATTAGATTAGCCATTTTGCTTGGAACTTTTATGGCTTTTTTTGTTTATTTGATTTTTGAGTTATTGATCTTAGGCATTGTTCCTATTGAAGGTCCATTTGGTCTTAAAGATGCTTTCAATAAAGGATATAATGCTATTATTCCTTTAAAACATTTCACAAAAGTAAATATCTTATATTACATAGGTCAGTTTTTTAGTTTTTTTGCTATAACAACATCTTATCTTGGTGTTAATTTAGGATTTTTTGATTTCATTGCAGACGGTTTAAAATTACCAAAAAAAGGGTTTAAAAAGCTTTTAATTGCACTTTTAACTTTTATTCCTCCTTTAATCATATCTTTAATCAACCCAAATCTTTTTTTAAAAGCATTAAATTATGCCGGGGGATTCGGAGGGGTTTTGCTTTTAATATTACTTCCGGCTTTAATGGTCTGGTCTTCCAGATATTTTAAAAATGAAATAAATAGTGTAAAAGTTGTTGGCGGTAAACCGGTTTTGTTATTAATTATGCTTTTTAGTTTGTTTATAATTTCAATTGGCTTTATTAATTTTTAATTAATTATCTTGATTAATTTTATGTTTTGATTTATTTATCAAAATATGAAGAAAGATGATAATAGAATTGTAGTAATTGTTACAGCAGCTGTTTTTATTTTAGTAACCGCTGTCATTTATATTTTAGATATTTTAATGCCTAAAAATTTCAATAATAATTATGCATTATCTTTTGGAAATGAAAATTCAAAAATTAAGGTTTTTATTTTTGAAGATTTTAAATGTAAAAACTGTAAGAAATTGTCATATCACTTCACTCCTGTTATTAAAGAAAATTATCTTGATTCAGATAAAATAAATTATAATATCTTACCGCTCTCTTTTGTCTGCGGATCAAAAACTATTGCAAATGCAGCTTTTGCAGTTTATCAATTAAATAAAAATGAGTTTTTTAATTTTTTGAAAAAAGTTTCTTATGAAGAACTAGAGTCAAAAGAAGATATTTTCAAAATAGTAAAAGAATTAAACGGCATAAATTTTGAAATATTTAAGGAACTAGTTAATAAAGAAGTTTTTAATGAGTACTTAGATCAGAATTTTTCAAAAGCTAAAGAAATAATGAAAAAAAATTTCAAAGTTCCTGCTATATATATAAATGGCTACCTTATTGATGAGGAAAATTTTTCAAATGTTATTGAAGAATATTTAGCGATGGATAAAAAAAATGAAAGTTTTTAACAGATGGGGAATATATTTTGCTTGGGTAATTGCAAGTATCTCTTCCATCTCTTCTTTAATAGCCTCAGAAATATTAAACTTTCAACCTTGTATATACTGCTGGTTTCAAAGATGCTTCATGTTCCCGTTAGCAATAATTTTAGGAGTAATGGCTTATAAAAATAATCTTAAAGCGATTCCTTTTATTATTTCTTTGCCCTTTATAGGAGCTGTTATAGCACTTTACCAGACAATTGTTACAAATTTTAACTTTAAATATTTCGGATGCGGCTTAGAATGCGATGAAGCAAATATAAAACTTTTCGGTATAGTCGATATGTCTATACTCAGTTTTTTAGCTTTTGCATCAATTTTTTTAATTTTATTTTATTTGAGAAAAAAATAATTTTAAATTGCAGGGCTACCTCATTACAATTTTAAGTTTACATTTAATATTCCTTTCAGCACTTCATCTTTCCAGCCGGCTAATTTTCTGAGCCCTTTAATAGATTGTCTTTTTCCTGTTAGCGTTAAGTAGAAATATCACCTTCTTTAGTTTTTTAGAAATGTCATATTTCTACCTCAATAAGATAAATATGATTTTATTAGTTTTTTAGAAACAAAAAGATTGATACTTAAAGAGTTTACTACAATCGATCAAGAGGCATTTCTTGGCTTGATGTCGAATCCCGAGGTCATGCGTTTTCTATTGATGGCCCTCTTTCCAAAGAGCAAGCTCAAAAAAGTTTTCAAGAAAAAATCTTGGATCATCCTAGAAACGGCAGTTAAAAGCCGATTCTGATATAGTTTTTTTTCAAAGTAGCTCCAGCTTCTACTTGAGGTTGATTTTGAGATATCATTACAACTTTGAAAAAGGTGTCATTATAACTTTGTTGCTACAAATTAAAAAAATATATTGACAATGTTTTTTTTTAAAATAAACTCTTTGTAATTAAAAAAACTAAGAGGTATTTATGGCCATTGCTGATAAAGGAGATGTAATAAAAACATTAAAACAGGATCCGATTTTTATGGATTTTCTTGAAAATCGCAAACGATTCATAGATAAACATAATCCTACTCCTAATCTAACAGCAGCTACACGTTTAGCATTAGATGTATTTCAAAACATAGTATCGCCTGAACTTAGTATAGTGCAACATACACTTGAATCTTCAATAGAGGTTGGTAGAATGGTAGAATGTATTTCAAGCGTTGTAAAAACAGGAGCAGCAAATGTGGATGAAGCTACAGGAAAAACAGTTAAACAATTAAAAGTATATGAAGAACTTTTTTGTGATACGATAGAAGGTTTGCACACTATTCAAGGCGGAGCCCAGGTTATAGAACTTTCAGCTCGCATAGTAGAAGCTACTT
>MGLU01000081.1:0-3555 GCA_001796155.1 Chlamydiae bacterium RIFCSPHIGHO2_12_FULL_27_8
GAATGGGAAGGATATGTAACTTTGGAAATTTCAAATACAACTCCGCTTCCGGCTAAAATTTATGCAAATGAAGGGCTAGCTCAAGTGTTGTTTTTTGAAGCAAAAGAGGTTTGCAAAATATCTTATGCTGACAGAAAAGGCAAGTACATGAAACAGGTAGGAATAACAATACCAAGGCTTTAGAAAAATACTTTGTGTTTTTTTTAGAAAAAATACAAAATAGGGTTATCAGGGGTTGGAATTTAAATATGGGCTTTTTAGAAAAAGTTTATAGTGAAGTTATTTTAAAATCATGGTGGGTTGTTCTTTTTTTATTAATTTCATATATCGGTTTTGATCAAGGAATAAAAAAAAGAAATAAAGATATTCAAAATCTGAATTTAAAGCTTTCATGTCTTGTTAATGAAAAAAATATAATTTCAAAACGAAAAGAAGAACTTTTTTTTAAAATAAACTCACAAAGCGATCCTGCCTGGATTGAACTGGTTTTGATGAAAGAACTTGGGGTTGTTCCTGAAGGACAGATAAAAATTCATTTTAAAAATTGATCAAATGCTTTTTAAAAATACAAATTCTTGATAAAACTTAGATTATGAATGTTTTTTTGCTTGTTTTTCTTTTATTTGTACTAATTGGATTCTCTGCGATATTTTCAGCATCTGAAACTTCGCTATTTTCTCTTTCCTCTTTTACAATAAAAACTTATAAAGAATCTAACATTGCAAGAAAAAAAAAAATTGCAAAACTTCTTTCTAAACCAAGGGATCTATTAGTAACGATTTTAATTTTGAATATTACGGCAAACATCTTAATTCAAAATACAGTCTCTTCCATTTTTGGAAACATTTCTTCTTGGGTTTTAAAAGTTGGTGTGCCTCTTATATTAACTTTATTATTTGGAGAGGTAATTCCAAAATCTCTAGCATTAACAAATAATAAAAAAGTTGCAAATTTTGTTTCCGGCTTTATTGCATTTGTTTTTATTTTAATAAAACCTGTGAGAATATTTTTAACTAAAATAACTAGTTATATTTCAAGATTAATGTTCTTTTTTTTAAAGAAAGAACACCCCTTAAATATCGATGAATTAAAACATGTTATAAAAGAAACCAAAAACTCGAATATATTATCAGATGAAGAAAAAGAACTTATTCAAGGTTATCTGCATCTAAACAGCTCTTCTCTTAAAGAAAATTTAAGACCAAAAGATGAAATTATTTTTTATGATATTAACAAACCTATTACTGAACTCATAGATCTTTTTGTTAATAAAGAGTTATCAAGAGTTCCAATATGTGATAAGCAAATTGATAATATTTTAGGAATTTTATCTTTAAAAAGATTTTTTTTAAATTTTGAAAAAATTAAAGAAGCAAGGGATTTAAAAGACTTTTTAAAAAAACCTTTGTTTGTCCCTGATTCAATGAATTCATATGCCCTTTTAAATAAACTTCGTGAATCTAGAGAAAATATTGCTATTGTTGTAGATGAATATGGCACAGTTATCGGTTTAATAACCCAAGAAGACCTTTTTGAAAACGTAATAGGAAAAATATCAGATACAAAAGATATTAAGCAGAAATACACCTTTACATCAAAAGATGTAATTATAGCTAGTTCCAAAATGACCATGGAAGAAATCAATGAAATTTTTAATGTAGATATTGAAAACCCGACAAATGCAGTAACTATAGGTGGGTTTTTAATAGACAAACTTAAAAAAATACCTCAATCGGGAACTAAACTTGTTATTGATAACCTTCTTTTTTATGTTTTAGCTTCAGAGCCAAATAGAGTTAGAAGGGTATATATTAGAAAATTGAAAGATAATAAAAGGAAAAAAATTGAATAAGGCAATATTTTTTTTATTTATTGCATTAATTTGTGTATTTATAGAAAGTTTTTTTTCTATGTTTGAAATGGCTGCTGTTTCATTGAACAAAGTTAAACTTTACTACAAAGCTTCAAAAAATAATAAAAAAGCAAAGTGGCTTGAGTTTTTATTAAAAAAACCTTCATATCTTTTTGGAACGACATTAATAATGGTTAATACTGTTATGCAGCTTGGATCAGAAGCTGCAAGAAGATTTTATGAAGCTCTGAACCTAAGTCCGGACTGGGCTCCATTATCCCAAATAATGATAGTTACAATATTTGGTGAACTTTCTCCTTTATTTGCTGCAAGAAAGCATTCGGAGCATGTTGCTTATTTTTTTGTTCCTGTAGTCTTATTCATGTCTAAAATACTTACACCTTTTATAATTGTAATAGACCGGATATCAAAATTTTGCAATATACTGTTTAAAACACCAAGCAATGAATATTTTTTATCAAAAGAAGAACTTGAAAAAGCTTTGGAAGAACCATCTAAAACAAAAAAAACAGAAAAAAATATTGATAGTGTAATTTCAAATATATTTTCTCTTAAGGAAAAAAGGGTATCTTCAATTATGATGCCTCTTAATTTAGTAAAAATAATTCCTTCCAATATGAGTATTAAGGAAGTTAAAACTATTTTAGAGATTACATATTATCCTTTTTTACCTATTTATCATAAAAATACATATAATATAGTTGCAATTTCCTATCCAAGAGATCTTTTGAAAGTTCAGACTAATAATATTTTAGATTTTTCAAAACCTGCATGGTTTATTTCGGAAGACACTTTGATTTTAAATGTATTAAAACAGTTTAGAACAAATAAACAGACAATTGCTGTCGTGCTTAATAGTTTTGGAAAAAGTATAGGCTTTGTATCTTTGGATCAGGTAGAAGATGTTATTTTTGGCGAATACCCCCTAAAAGAAAAAATATTAGAAAATGACGGCGAAACATTAATTCAAAAAACTCTTCCCGGTGAAATGCTTCTTAGTGAGTTTAACTCTAGATTTAATAATAATTTATCTCATGAAAACGCCCTAACTTTATCCGATTTAATATGCGATATTTTGGGACATCATCCATCTGAGGGTGAAATTGTTCACTTTTCCAAATATGAATTCATTGTTTTAGAAATGTCAATATTGGGAATAGAAAAAGTTAAGGTAAATACAATCCAATAGTTAGGATAGATTTTTTATAATTTTAATTATTATTTCAATAGTTTTATCAATTTCATCTTTTGTAGTTTCCCTTGATAGTGAGAATCTTATTGAAGATCTTGCTTCTTTATGAGAAAGTCCCATTTCAATAAGGGGTCTAGAAGGAGTTATTGCTTTTGATGAACATGCAGACCCTAGAGAAGCTAAAATATTATTTTGATCTAAAAGTATTAAAAGGCTTTCACCGTCAACATCTTTAAAACATATGTTTGAAGTATTGGAGACTCTATTTCTGCAGCCGTTAATTTTTGCTGATTTAACTCTTTTTAAAATATTTTCTTCAAAATAATCTCTTAACATTCTCATATCTTGAGAAGCTTTTGGAAGCTTTTCTTTTAAAAGGCTAACAGCTTTTGAAAAGCCTATTATCCCCATTAAATTCTCTGTTCCCGGATGGTTTGAGTTTTCTTGGGCTCCTCCAAATAATATTGGATTAAATTCAATTTTTTCATTG
>MGLU01000081.1:3600-5257 GCA_001796155.1 Chlamydiae bacterium RIFCSPHIGHO2_12_FULL_27_8
AGCTTTATATTATTTTCTTTTGCTATTTTACACAGCTCTTCTATATTTGTGATAGCTCCTGTTTCACTGTTAGCATATGAAGTTACAATCATTTCTATGTTTTTATTTTCTTTTAAATGTTTTTTTATACTTTCTAAACATATACAGCATTCATTTGTTGTAGGAACAAAAGTTAATTCATGACCAAGAGATTCTAAGTTTAAGAGTGTATTGTAAACACATGCATGATCTGATCTTGAAGCTATAATATGAGCCTTTTTATTTTTATCTAAAAGGCCTTTAATTGCCATATTAACCGCTTCTGTTCCGGATGATGTAAATGTCAATGTAGAAGATTTAACATTTAAATATGAAGCTATACTATCTCTTGCATTTTCAAGCATTTTTTTAGCTTCTCTTCCAAAAAAATGAATAGACGAAGGATTATAAGGCAAATTATCTTTCTGCATTTCCTTTAAAACTAAAGGATCTATTTTAGTAGTAGCATTATTATCTAAATATATTTTTTCCATTTTATTTACTTGTAATTTTAACAATTAAAGCTGTTATATTATCGTGACTGCCATTTATTTTAGCTTGATCGATTAGCTTTTGACAAGCTAAATCAATTGTATGATTTTTTAAAATATTTAATATTTGATCATTAGCAACATAGTCGGATAATCCATCTGTACACATTAAAAAAAGATCTTCTTTTTCATAAAGAACGGTTCCAATGCTAGGCTCTACTGTCGGATGCGTGCCTATAGCTTTTGTAATAATATTTTTTACTGTTTTTTCATTGAAATTATTTATGTTTTTAGCTTTTAATTTATTTATTAGTGAGTGGTCCAGTGTAAGCTGATTCAATTCATTTTTTCTTATATGATAAATCCTGCTGTCTCCAACATGTGCAAAAATTGCACTTTTTTCATTAAAATGCATAACGCAAAGTGTTGTTCCCATACCGCTTAAATGTTCAAATTTTTTATTTAAGTTATAAACTCTAAAATTTGCTTCCTGAATAGCTATTTTTAGATGATATATGACTTCTTCATCATTCATTTGAGTTTTGACAAAAGATTTCATTAAAAGATATGACAAGTGTTCTAGAGTCTCTTTTGCTGCAACATCTCCTGCTTTATGCCCGCCCATCCCATCAGCAATAGAAAAAAGTTTATGATCTGAAAATATTTTAAAAATATCCTGATTTATTTCGCGAACAGTGCCAATATCGCTTATTGCATGTGCCTCTAAAACAATATTATTCATATCAATTTCCTTTTGATAAAATTAGCTGAATAGTAGTAATTAAATTAAATGTTGCATGAAGAGATATACATGAAATTAGTGATTTTTGTTTTTCATATAAAAAATTTAAGAAAAGAGAAAAGAAAAATAGGGCAGTAATGATTGTAATATTTGCATAACCCTGAAAATTATTAAAATGAAAAAAAGCAAAAATTAAACTTGTTAATATAATGGAAAAAAATCTATTTAAAAATCGTTTAAAAAAATTATATAAAATTCCTCTAAACATAAATTCTTCTAAAATTGGAGCAAGTATCACTACAGAAACAAAACCCATTATTAGATTAAAAGGATTGGACAGGGCTTTTTTTATAAACTCAACTGCTAATTGATTAGGAAGAAATGTTATTTTAAATACTTTTGTTAA
>MGLU01000082.1 GCA_001796155.1 Chlamydiae bacterium RIFCSPHIGHO2_12_FULL_27_8
CATAACCTATGTACATACTGTAAAAGGTTCTAATCCTCCAATAAAAATATTTTTTTTTTATTTCTTTATTATCTTGAATTTCAGGAGTATTTGGAGCCGGTTTAAAAATATCTAGAGTACTCATATGCCACCATTACTATTATTTTTTATTATTTATTTTATTTTACTAAAGAGTAGCTTTAACCCTTTAAACTGTCAAATTAATTTATTAATATTTTATATGTTTTTTTTATATAAAAAGGTTCTTAATAAAAATTTATTTTTTTAAAAAAAATGAATGATTTTACACAACAAAAGATGGTGTCGTACTGTGGCATAATTTAGAAATTGTTTCTGACAATTATTTTTTGATATTACAAACCTAAAAATAGATGATTTTAAAAAAAAAATTTTATATATAAATATCTTTTCTTTATTTCATATCAGCAATATAATGTATTACAAATATTTAGGTTCATCATGCAATATCAGATTCCCAAAGGTCTTTTTGATATATTACCTTATTCTAAGGAAGAATGGACAATTTCATCAAAATGGCATTATTTAGAAAAAATTATAAAAAAGCTTAGTATAGACTACAATTATGAGGAGATTAGAACACCTATTTTTGAAAAAACTGAACTTTTTACAAGGGGTGTTGGAGAGTCATCTGATATTGTTCATAAGGAACTTTATACATTTTTAGACAAAGCAAAAAGAGAAATGTCGCTCAGGCCGGAAGGGACGGCTTCTATTATGCGAGCATTCATCGAAAATTCGTTACTTCAAGAAAGAAAAACACATAAATTTTTTTATATTGGGCCAATGTTTAGGTATGACAGACCTCAAGCCGGAAGGTATCGTCAGCACCATCAATTTGGAGTAGAAGTAATTGGAGAAAAATGCGTTGAGATTGATTTTGAAATTATTGATCTGCTTTTAAACTTATTTAAAAGATTGGAATTAAAAAACTTAAAACTTTTGATTAATTCAGTTGGAGATCTTGAATCTAGAGAAAACTATAAAAATGCATTATTAAAGTATTTAAAACCTTATTTTAACAATCTTTCTGAAGATAGCAAAATGAGATTTGAAAGTAATCCTTTAAGAATTTTAGATTCTAAAGATTTGAATGACATAAAAATAGTTGAAAATGCACCTTCAATTTTAGAATTTTTATCTGAAGGCTCAAAAACTCATTTTGACAATCTTTTAGCTCTTTTAAAAAAGGCTAAAATTGAATTTGAAGTTAATCCAAAACTTGTAAGAGGATTGGACTACTATGATGATGTAGTATTTGAAGTCGTATCAAATGATTTGGGAGCTCAAAGTTCTTTAGGCGGTGGCGGCAGATATGGTACGCTTTTAAAAAACTTAGGTGGGCCAAATCTTTCCGGTGTGGGATTTGCGTGCGGCATGGAAAGAATTTTGCAGCTTATGGTTAAGCAAAATGTGTTTTTTCCTAAAAAAAACTATCCTTTTGTTTATATTATTCCGATGGGAGAAAAAGCAAAAGAATATTCAATATTTTTGACAAGGGAATTAAGGAATCATTTTATACCTACAGAGATTGATTTACATGTTTCAAAACTTCAAAAAGCCTTAGCATATGCAAGCAAAATAGAAGCAGCAAATGTTTTGATCATCGGGGATGAAGAATTAGAAAAGCAGAAATTTTCGTTTAAGAATTTAGAAACAAGAAATCAAGAAGAATTGTCATTAGAAAACATTAAAATAGAAATACAAAAGAAATACTTAAAATACAAGGAACGGCATGCATAGAACTCATACATGTGGTGAAATTACAGAAAATAATATTAATTTAAAAGTGGCTCTTTGCGGATGGGTAAATAAAAGAAGAGATTTTGGAAAAATTATTTTCATTGATTTAAGGGATAGATTTGGGCTAATCCAATTAGTTATAGATACTGAAAAATTAAATAGTGAAGAAATAAAATCACTTAGAAATGAATGGGTTATTAAATCTCATGGTATTGTTAGGAAACGCTCTCCCGGGATGGAAAATAGAAATCTTAAAACCGGGAATATAGAAATTGATGTTTTATCAATAGAAATTTTATCAGAATCTAAAACTCCCCCATTTTCTATTTTTGAAGATAATACGGTTACAAATGAAGAGTTGAGACTGAAATATCGTTTTTTAGATATTCGAAGAAAAGAAATTCAGGAAAAGATCATTTTAAGATCTAACGTGGCATTTCAGGTTAGGAAAGTATTAACTGAAAATAATTTTATTGAGGTAACAACACCTGTACTTTGCAAATCTACACCTGAAGGAGCTAGAGATTATTTAGTACCGTCAAGACTATTTGGAGGAAATTTTTATGCACTTCCACAATCTCCTCAATTATTTAAACAACTTTTGATGATTGGTGGGATAGATAGATATTTTCAACTGCCGATATGTTTTAGAGATGAAGATCCAAGAGCAGACAGACAGCCGGAATTTACACAAATTGATATTGAAATGAGTTTTGCAGAAAAAGAGGATCTTTTTAAAATAGCTGAGTCTATGGTTAAAGAAATTTTCAAAAACACTATTAATGAAGATGTAAAAATTCCTATTTCTAAAATGTTTTATCATGATGCTTTAGAAAAATATGGGACAGACAAACCTGATTTAAGATTTGGTATGGAGCTAATAAGAATTGAAGATATTTTAAAAAAATCAACATTTCAAATATTTTTAGATTCTTTGAAAGAAGGAGCTATTATAAAAGCAATAAATGTTAAATGCGGCTCTAATTTTTCGAGAAAAAATCTGGATGAATTTACAACAATTGTAAAATCTTTTGGTTTGAAAGGGCTTACATTCATTAAAAAGGCACAAAATGAAATCAGTTCATCAATATTAAAATTTTTAGATGAAAAAGTTATAAAAGATCTTGAAGAGAGACTGCAAATTGAAGATGGCGATTTAATTATAATAGCATGTGACAAAGAAGATATAGTAAACAAATCCTTAGATCATCTAAGAAGAAAAATTGCGAAAGACAAAAACCTTTGTAAAGAAGATGATTTTAAATTTGTTTGGATAGTTGATTTCCCTCTTTTTGAGTTGGATAAAGAAAATAATACACTAAGTGCATGTCATCATCCTTTTACATCTCCTAGAGAAGTAGATTTAAAACTATTAGATAGCGAACCATTAAAAGCGAAAGCTGAAGCATATGATTTGGTATTAAATGGCTATGAGATTGCCGGAGGATCAAAAAGAATTTTTAGAAGCGACATTCAAAAGAAGATATTTTCTCTATTAAATTTAACTGATAATGATATTGAAGAAAAATTTGGATTTTTTATTGAAGCTTTAAAATATGGGACACCTCCTCATCTTGGAATAGCATTTGGTTTTGACAGGTTGATGATGCTTTTAACTAAAACTGAAAATATTAGAGATGTGATTGCTTTTCCAAAAACATTAAAAGGATTGGATTTAATGATGAACTCCCCTTCTTTTGTTAATGAAAAGCAACTATCAGAACTAAGTATTAAAACAACAAAACAAGAAGATATTCATTGGCAATAAATGTTTAAAAAGTTAGTTATTTTTTTATTTTTATTTTTAAATTTATTTTCGAAAGAGAGAGATCCGGATGTTAAGAAATATTCTGAAGCATTAGGGCATATAATTGGTAAACATTTGGAAGAGCTGGATGTTGAGGTAGACATTAAACAAGTTTTAAAAGGGATAAAAGATTCTTCAAAAAAAACTGCTAAAATGAAAAAAGATGAAGTTTTAAAAAACTATCAAGAGCTAAATGAAAAAATAAATGAAAAGCTTGCTCATAAAAATCTGAGTGAAGCGGAACAATTTTTAGAAAAAAATAAATTTGAAAAAGATATAATTTCTTTAGAAGAAGGAAAGATTCAATATAAAACATTGAATGAAGGCAATGGAGAAGAGATAAAATCTTATAACACACCGATCATCAGATATGTTGGGAAATATCTTAACGGCAAAACTTTTGCCGAATCGGAAGAATTAATAACTATTAATGAAACTATTTTAGGATTGCAGAAAGTTTTAATTGGAATGAAAAAAAACGAAAAAAGAATAGTATATATTCATCCCTCACTTGCTTTTGGCAAAACTTTTCCTTCATTAAATTCGCTTATAATATTTGAAATTGAAGTTATTGAAAATGATTCTTCAAATATTAATTTTTCACCACATGAAATTGCTGATATTAAAAATGATTATAATACTTTTTAATCCTCAAATTCCTCAGAACACAGGTAATATTATTAGAACTTGTTTTTTAACAAACTCTGATCTTTACCTTGTAAAACCTCTTGGATTTTCTTTATCTAAAAGGCAACTTAGGAGATCCGGAATAGATTATTTTGATGAACAAAAAATTAATGTTTTAGATAATTTGGATGATTTTTTATTAGACAAGGAAGATTTTTATTTTTTTTCATCTAAAGCAGAAAAAAAATACACAGATGTAAAATACACAAAAGATTCGATATTGATATTTGGATCAGAGACTTTTGGGCTTCCGGAAAAATACACAAAAAAAATGAAAGAAAAATTTGTAACTATTCCGATGAAAAAGGATTCTAGATGTTTAAATTTATCTAATAGTGTGGCTATTGGTCTTTATGAATGTTTTAGGCAAAATAATTTTATTTTTTAAGGCGATGTTAAAATTGTAATAAGTAGCGAGGTAGAAGCAGCAGTAGTAATTGGCAAATAAATAACTGATCTACCTTTATTTACTATTACATCACCGGGCATTTGACCTATCCATGCAAAAATTATAGGAATATCCACTTTATAATGTAAAAGCAAACCGCAAAAAACTAAAATTACAGCAAAGAGGGTAAAAAATCTTCCCATTTACATAACTTTTTCAATAAAATCTTTTAAAAATTTAGCATCTTTCAAACCGACAATTCTATTCCTTTCTTTACCGTCTTTAAATAAAATGAGAGTTGGGACAGAAGAAACTTTAAATTTGGTGGCAAGTTTTATTTCATTATCGATATCCAATTTGGCAACTTTGGCTTTTGATTTCATAGCTTCTGCGACTTCTTCCAATATTGGAGCTAGCATTCTGCAAGGACCGCACCATTTTGCAAAAAAGTCTACTAAAGTAACACCTGTTGATATTGTTGATTCAAAATTACTTTCATTAATTTCTAATATATTTTTAGACATTTTTACCTCCATTTAAATACTATTATGATTAAAACATGATTTTTAAAACAATTAAATTAATAATGTTTTTTCTGTAGATCTTTTAAATTTTTTTCTAAAAAAGCATTTATATATTCTACTTTTTTCTCTTTATCTATACCTTCAAATTCAGTAAAATAAACCGGTTTTCCAATAAAGCATTTAATTTTGCCGAACATTTTAGGTAATTTTCTTTTTTTAGACCAGATTTCCAAAGGGCCTTTAATATAGACCGGGATTACAAGTGCTTTGGTTAAATTGACTAAGAAACCTATACCCGGCAAAAATTTCAAAATTTGTCCATCTTCAGATCTTTGACCTTCCGGAAAAAGTATTATTTTTTTATTAGCTTTAAGAATGGAATCAATAATTCTAAACGTTTTAATATTTGGAGAATTTAGTGAAATTTCATGGGCATTTAATATTTTTATAATTTTACCTAAAAAAAATTTTTTAAAAATGGATTTTTTAGCTATGAAATTAAGTTCTTCGTCAAATACTTGAGTTAAAATTATCGGATCGAGAAAGGATACATGATTTGAAATTATTATAGATTTTCCTTCTATAATGTTTTCTTTTCCAAAAATTTCCAATTTATAAAAAAATTTTAAAAAAAAAAGAAAGAATTTTTTTACGAATCTATAAGAAAATTTAATTTTTGTTTTTTTTTTTACAATTTTAACTATTTTATTTACTACTCCGTTTACATCTAAATTTGAAGTATCAATTAAAAAAGCATCCGGAGTTTTTTTAAGAGGAGAAAATTTACGTGTTGAATCCATTTCGTCTCTTTTTTGAATATCTAATAGAATCTGCTGTTTATCGAATGATGCAAAATCTTGTGGATATTTATCTAAATAATCTTGAAACCTTCTTTCGGCTCTAACTGATGCTTTAGCTGTTAGATAAATTTTAACATCGGCATTGGGGAATACTACACTTCCTATGTCTCGGCCTTCAGTAACAACATCTCTATTTTCTGCATATTGTCTCTGAAGAGGGACTAGAATTTTTCTGATATATTCTTTTGTGGCAATTTTTGAGACCAGATCTGTAACATAAGTAGATCTTATTATTTCTGTTACATCTTCATCATTAACAAAATAGTTTCTATTGCCATTTTCTTCTTTAAAATAATAATTAAAATTATTATTTAAAAAGTCTACAACTTTGGTTTCATTTTCATAATCGATTGAATTTTTTATAAATGCGTACGTAGCCGCTCTATACATTGCTCCGGTATCAAAATATGAAAAATTAAGTTTTTGAGCTAAAGCTTTTGCAATTGTTGATTTACCAACACCTGCAGGTCCGTCTATAGCTATAATCATAAAATTAACCTATGAGATAGAAGTATAATATAGGAACATTAAAAGTTAAAGAGTCAATCATATCCAATATTCCGCCTAGGCCCGGAATTTTTGCGCTATCTTTGATTTTGACATCTCTTTTTAAAAGAGATTCGCATAAATCTCCGAACTGAGAAAAAACGCCTAAAACGAGACCTAAAAAGATACTTTCAATAAGATTTAGTTCAAAAAAATTCTCTTTAGAGAAGAAGCTGAAAATAATGCTTGTAAAAGTGGCGAAAACAAGGCCTGCTACAGCTCCAACAATGGTTTTATTTGGACTAATTTTAAAAGCAAGTTTCTTTTTTCCAAATAATTTTCCGAAGAAATAGGCTGCAATATCTGTAATTTTTGTTACTAATATTAAATAAAGGATCCACATTCTTCCATCTTGCATTTCGATATTTCCGATAAAAATTATAGGTAGAAACATAGAAAATGGAATAGCGATATAAAAAAAACCAAAAACTGAATGGGAAATTCTTTTAAGAGATCCTTCGAGAGATTTAAAGTTAACTAAGAACATAGCTAGAAAAAAAACAAAAATGAGTAGAGAAGGCAATAAACTTAAATTTGGAAACATTGAATAGAAAAAAAAGGCTAAAATTTCTGCAATAACAAAAAATATGAGAAGAGATGGAGATAGGTGAACATTTTTTATTTTTAAAAAATTTATATATTCCAAAGTTGCAACGTAGGAAAGAGCACAAATTAAAATTGCGATTAAAGGTTTTATAAAAAGTATATTAGAAAAATATATTATTATCGCAACTAAGACAGCTGCAATAATGGAAGAACCGGTTCTTTTTTTTAGATCGTCTAATTTATTCATTTTTATCCTCTATTTTTAAAATATAGGAACTAAAAATTATTTAAAATAAATTTATACTGAACCGCCTAATCTTCTTTTTCTTTTTTGGTATTCTAAAATAGCATCTTTAAAATCTTGAATTGTAAAATCCGGCCAAAACTTATCTGAAATATAAATTTCGCTATAAGAAATCTGCCAGAGCAAAAAATTTGAAATCCTTTTTTCTCCTGAAGTTCTTATTAAAAGATCCGGGTCAGGTAGGTCGGCTGTATCCAAATATTTTGAAATTAAGTCTTCTGAAATATCTGAAATATCAATTTTCTTATTTTGAATTTCATTATAAATTTTAATAAAGGCTCTTTTAATTTCATCTCTAGAGCCGTAGTTGATACAGATAGTTAGTTTTAAAAGAGGATTTTCTTTTGTATAATCTTTAACGCTTAAAAATGCTTTCAAAATATTTTCGGGAAGTTTAGATAAATCGCCGATAATATTTAAAGCTACCCTATTTTTTTTTAAAAATTTTTTTTGTTTTTTTAAATAAAGTTCAAAAAGGTTCATTAAATTATTAATTTCATTTTTTGATCTTGACCAATTTTCAGTTGAAAAAGCAAAAACTGTAATTGCTTGAATACTCAGATCAAGAGAAGCTTTAACGATATTCGTTAAAACGCTTGCACCTTTAGAGTGGCCTGCAGCGGAAGGAAGTTTTTTTTTCTTTGCCCACCTTCTATTGCCGTCCATTATAATGGCAACATGTTTTGGGATATTTTTCAAATGAAGAGGTATATTTTGCTCAAGTTGAGACTCAATAATCATATAATATATAAAAAATTTGAAAATTATTTTTAAAAACAAAAAACTAAAACAACAATATACTAAGTTAATTTTTGTTTGAAGTGATTTGATATAAATCGATTAAAATGGACTAGACAATCATATTTTTTTTTACTATTCTTTAATATTCATAACCTAAATTAAGGGATTTAACTTTATGAAAAACAAAAAATGGCAAAGCACATTAATTATAATAGTACTTTCATTAACATTGTATAATATACTACCTACTGTTTTTTATTATTCTAAACCTTTAAAAAGCCCTATTACAGAAAAAAAGGCTAATGAAATATCATCAAAGATAGCAGATAGAGTCAATAATCTGGAAAAGGAATCTATTGACTGGATAAAATCTTATTGCAAACTTTTAAATTTATCTCCTAAATCAATACAAATTCTTAAAGATCGACCTTCACATATAGAGGTTGAATTTACAAAAATTGATGATGCTAAAATTTTAAAAAAATTTTTACCTAGATCCGGAAACATAATATCATTTGTGCCTTCTCAATTAAATCTTTCAGCTTCAGAGGTTGAAAAAGATTCTAAAAGAGTATTGATACATAGAAAGATTCCGATAACTCTTGAAAAGGGGCAATTAGGAAGATTTTTCAAATTTACAAAAAAATTTGATAGCGAACAGAAAATCTCTTCTATATATAAAGATCTGTTATTTGACAGAGCAAGTGAGATTTCATATCAGGTAGGAGGCACATCTGAAAACAGCTATTTAGTTGACACAATACACAAAAACCCTTCATCTGCACTATCAAAGGAAATAACATTAAGTTTGGTATATAATATTTTAGATTATTCAAAACAATTTGAGGAAAATTCCCCAATTCTGAACAGATATTTTTCAACTTTCACACAAAATGATTTGAGCAACAAGAAAGAATTAATAAATAATTTAGTTAAAAGTATTGATTTTTTAAGAGAAGAGATAAAACTGGATAAAGCTAAAATTAAATCTGAAATTTCAGAAGAAATGAATGAAGAGCTACAGCAAAAAATAGCAATACTGGAAAAAAGAGAAATATCACTATTATCTGCAAAAAAAATTATTAACAATAATTTAACTAAATTCTGCAGCGGCAAAAGTCCTATTTTCTATGAAGACATTTACAATAACCTGGAAAAAGATTTAATCAACAACAGCCTAGCGACAACATTTAGAATTGATTTAAAGTCGAATAATCCTTTCATAAAAAGCCTTACTTTAGACTGTGTAAATGATAAAATTTATTTTAATTTTCACAGTGATATTTTAGCACTTAAGAAAACTTTAAAAAATGATAAATCATTTGATCAGCTTTTGATTAATGAAATTGCAAAAATAACTAATAAAACAGCTGAAAAGATTTCTTTAGAAAATGATGAAGTCTTTATAAAACTTTCAAACATTGAAAATACAAATAGTTTTGTATTATTAGATTTAAAAGAAGTATCAAAAGAACATGCTAAAACAATTTTGAATACATTAAACATGGAGTTTAGTCCTTCGCATGAAGAGCTTCTTAAAGACAATTTTCCGATATATAGTTACGATGAATTTTTAAAACTTGATGAAGTTCAAAAAAGATATTGTTTAGTAGTATATTCTTCGGCAGAAGAAGCAAACAAGCTTTCGGGTTTCAAAAAAAACTCAACCTATGTAATTGCAAAGGGATTAGATCAGATTTTCAAAAAGTACCGGGATTTTCAATCCTCTAAGGAAGCGAATCTTTTTGCAAAAGATTTCAACAAGCTAGAAAGTATTTTGAGACAAAATGGTTTTAATCCATTTTTTGGTTCAAACTTAAATAATGCTGAATATCAAAATGATTTAATTTTTGAACAAAATGATTTTTACAAAAATCTATTATTGGCTACTAGGGAAGATTTTAATGTAAAAGGCTCTAAAAAATTTGCATACTTAGAACTATCTGATTTAGAGCAAAGAATTTTAACTGAGAACAAAATAGAAAATTCTATTCAAGAAGAGCTAATCAAGCAGAAAGATGATTATTTTACATCTCAAAACAGTTTGGATTCAGAAACTAAATATGATGTACCAAAACCCGTTAAAAGTCCATTAATAAACAATCTTAAACTTAGTGTTAATAAATATTTTCATGGTGATGAAAGAAAAGTTTTGCATTGGGGATTAGATTTATCCGGCGGCAAAACTGTGACAATAGAGCTTAGAGATCAAAATGGAAAAGTTGTTACAGATGAAGCGGCGTTGAAACAGGGTATAAATGAATTATATTCACGTGTTAATAAATTGGGTGTATCAGAAGTAAGCATTAGAACAGTAGATTCAAATATAGTTTTAGATTTTCCGGGAGCTCAGAATCTATCAGCAGATGATCTTGTAAAAGCTTCTTCAATGTATTTTCATGTAGTTAATGAAAAATTTACCCCTACAAATAGAGAGCTGTCTGATCATGTGAATAAATTTTTAACTGAAGTATACAATGAAGCAATAGTTACAAACAAAAAAGATCCAAAAAGCATAAATGAAATAGCTTATAAACATTTACATGGAGAAACATCAGATAGTTCACTTAAATCCGAATCTGCAAAAATTTTGATTCAGAACGGATTAAAGATTGCGGATCCAAACAATAATATTAATTTAAATAGTTTTGATTATTCGCTTTGCAAAATTGCACTATTCAGAGGAGATGACTATAAAAAATGGTCTAGTCAAACACATCCTCTTTTGATAGTTTTTAATAATTTTACACTTGATGGAACTAGTTTAGCAAATATTAGATCTGCATATGATCCATCAAAGGGAAACTATTTAACATTTGATGTGAAAAGTTCAAATATTTTAAATAATTCAAAAAAGATTTTTCCGAGGGAAGATTTATTTAAATGGACATCTACATTTTCGAAAGAGAAAATACAAGGCACTCCTTTTGAAAATTTTTCAAAAGGCAGAGGTTATAGAATGGCAGTGATTTTGAATGACACAGTTATTTCAGCACCTACATTGGAATCTGCTCTAAAAGATTCTGCAATGATATCCGGAAATTTTTCTTTAAGAGAAGTTAGCCGGCTAACAAATGACTTAAAAGCCGGATCATTGAGTTTTACTCCAAACATTTTATCTGAGAAAAATGTTAGTCCTGAGCTTGGAATTAAAGACAGGACAAAAGGAATTGCTGCAACATTTATAGCATTTGCATTAGTTATAGCAGTAATGATTTTTTACTATAGATTTGCAGGTATTGTAGCATCTATAGCGGTATTAATTAACTTACTTATCATATGGGCAACGCTTCAAAACATACAAGCTACACTAACGCTTGCAGGTATAGCCGGAGTGATTTTAACAGTTGGAATGGCTGTAGATGCAAACGTTTTAGTTTTTGAAAGAATTAAGGAAGAATTTTCTATATCTAAAAATATATCTTCAGCAATAAACAGTGGTTATAAAAGAGCATTTAGTGCGATTTTTGATTCAAATATAACAACAATAATAGCTGCATTAATTTTATTAAATTTTGACTCAGGTCCTATAAAAGGATTTGCTGTGACATTGATAATAGGGATAGTGTCCTCGATGTTTTCTGCATTATTTATGACAAGATTCTTTTTTTCTAGATGGGCACAAAATGAAAAAAATACAAATTTAAAAATGTTAAATTTTGTTCAGAGTAAAAATGTAAATTTTTTAAAAATCTCCAAATTCGTAGCAATGTTTTCAATAATAACTATTATTTTGGGATCATTTTTATTATACAAACAAAAAAGTTCTATAATTGGAATGGATTTTACAGGAGGTTACACATTAAATATTGAGATCCAAAATAGTGGTATTGATTATCGTGAAGCAGTAAATGATGCGTTAATTAAAAGCGGTCTTAGCAGCAGTGATTTTCAAATAAGAGAGCTGAGTCCGGTAAATAATTTAAGGATTTCTCTAGCTGCGTCACTACAAGAAAGTTTATTTAAAAATTTAAAATTAAATGAAAATATAAATACTCCGTATCAATATGAAAAAAATCCTAAAATTGTTTGGATGATAAATGCATTAAAAGGGTCAAATATTGAGTTAACAAAAAAATCATTAGAATCACTAGATAAGAACTGGACGGTAATGAGCGGCCAGATGTCAGATTCTATGAGAAATAGTGCAATAATAGCTCTATCATTGGCACTTGCAGCTATTTTTATTTATATTGCATTTAGATTTGAATTTAAATATGCGGCTAGTGCAATGCTTTGTTTAGTGCATGACATATTAATTACTTTAGGATTTATGGGAATTTTGCATTTATTGAAAGTTCCTATGCAGATAGATTTAAATACAATAGCAGCATTAATGACAATAATTGGGTATTCTTTAAATGACACTATTGTAATTTTTGATAGAATAAGGGAAGATTTGAAATTTTCTAAAAACAGAAATTATCCTTTGATAGTAAATAACTCATTAAATACAACAATAAGCAGAACTACATTAACATCATTTACTACACTGGTAGCTCTTTTAGGGCTTGTAATATTTGGTGGCGGGACAATTTTTAATTTTGCTTTAGTAATGACAATTGGAATATTATTTGGAACACTTTCTTCAATATTTATTGCATCACCTTTAATGCTTTATTTTCATAAAATTGAAAATAAAAGATTGGTATTTAAAAAAAGATAAAAAATATTTTTTACAAATATTGATCAATAAATTATAAGATAGAAAATAATTTAAATATTATTTGAAAATTAACTTTAGGAAAGGAATCGTGTAATTTTGTCATTATTAATTAAAAGCAAACCTAGTTGGGTAATGCCAAAAGAAGATACGAAATGGATAAATAAAATTGTTTCAGAATTTAATATTCATCCTGTTACTGCTCAAATTTTTGCATCTAGAGGTTTTGAAACTTTAGAAGAAATTCATAAATTTTTATATTCCTCTCTTCCTAATTTACATGATCCTTCTTTATTTCAAGATATGGATAAAGCTGTAATGAGAATAGTTAAAGCTTTAAAAAACAAAGAAGGAATATTGATTTATGGGGATAATGATGTAGATGGGATGAGTGCAACTGCATTATTAGTTGATTTTTTTAAAAGCATTGGAGCGAATGTATTTTTTTATATACCTGAGAGTTCTTCTCACAAAAAAAGCATAATTAGAGATGCCATACAGTATGCACTTGATAAAAAGTGTACGCTATTAATTACTGTTGATTGTGGGATTACGGCATCGAAGGCGATTGAAGATGTTGTTAATCACGACATTGATGTAATAATAACGGACCATCATGAACCTACATCAAAAATTCCAAGATGTATTGCGACATTAAATCCAAAACTTTTGAACAGCACATATCCGAACAGGGATATTACCGGGGTAGGTGTGGCATTTAAATTGGCACATGCATTAACGAATCATTTAATTGAAATTGGATATATAGATTACATTGATTTAAAAAGTTATTTAGATTTGGTTGCACTTGGAACTATTTCAGATATGGGTACTTTATTAGGAGAGAATAGAATATTTGTTAAATATGGGCTTGTTGAGCTTAAGAACACTAAAAGGATTGGGCTAAAAAAGCTTTTTGAAGTTTGTGAAATATCTGATCAGGCAGAAATAACTCCATTGGATATAGCATCAAAAGTATCTCCTAGATTAAACAGTTTAGGTAGAATTGCCGATCCGAAAAAAGGTGTAGAGCTTTTACTCATTAAAGATGAATCGAGGGCAAGAAAGCTTGCTAACGAACTTGATTTATATAATACTGAGCGGCAAAAAATTGAAAGGCTGGCATCGGATGACATTGAAAAATACATTTCGGCACATCCTGAAATTTTAAATGAAAAGGCTATAGTGCTTTCATCTGACAAATGGCATCCCGGGATTATTCCAATAATTACGGCAAGGATTTCAAAACAGTTTAATAGACCTACTCTTTTAATTGCCATTGAACAGGGAATTGGTAAAGGATCTGCAAGGACAATACCTGAGTTTCCTCTTCTGCCTGTTCTTCAAGAAAATGAAAATCTTTTAATAAATTTTGGTGGCCATGATTATGCGGCCGGTTTTGTAGTAAAGGAAGAAAATATTTCTTTATTGAAAGAAAATTTTATTAAAAAGGTTAATGGAACTTTAGAAGATAAAGATATAATTTCTAAAATGTATCTTGATGCAAATATTAAATTTGACGCATTAACATTTGATTTTATGGAGTCTCTGCAATTATTGGAGCCTTTTGGAAATGGGAACCCACCTCCCTTGTTAATTTGCAGTGCAAAACAGGTATGGACGCCTAAAATTGTTGGTAAAATACATTTAAAATTGTTTTTAGAACAAAATGAAAGGATGCTTGAAGG
>MGLU01000083.1:0-7509 GCA_001796155.1 Chlamydiae bacterium RIFCSPHIGHO2_12_FULL_27_8
ACTTTGGTTTTTGTATATGCCAAGAGAAATTTTATATAAAAGAATTGAACAAAGATGTGATGAAATGATTGAAAAAGGTTTTTTAGAGGAAGTAGAAAAACTTAAGGAAATGGGTTTTGAAAACAATCATTCAGCTTCTCAAGCAATAGGATACAGACAAGCTTTGGAATTTCTAAAAAGTGAAAGAAAAGATTCAGACAAATTAAAATTTATATGTGATTTTAAACAAGCATCTAAAAGATATGTTAAAAGACAATTTACATGGTTTAAAAAGGATCCAAATTTCAGATGGCTTGATGTTAGTGAGCTTAGTAAAGACAAAATAATTGAATATATTCTTCAGGATTACGAACAGTCATTTTAACAATGTCCAAATTTTAAAACTTCGATTTCTTAAAATACATATATTTATTCCGACAAAAATAATACTCATGAATTTTTTTCGTAGGTTATTTTTTGGAGCATCCCTTTGAGTTTTTCAGTTGCAAACACCCATTTTTCATGAACTAAATAGCCGCTGTTAACCAATAAGAAGTATAATGTAACACTAGGGAAGTGCATAAGAATTTCTAATCGTTTTAGTATTTCACTACCCCTTATCCGACCTCTTTCGATAGCATTTAATGAATTCTGAGAAATTTCAAAAACAGCTGCAAACTCACGGGTAGTAAGTCCCAACATATTTCTGAATTCAACGATGTCTTTGGGATTTATGTCTCGCTTAAAAATAGGATAAAAAATAAAAGAGGATGGACCTTTGCTTCCCACTGTTGATAAGAGAATGAAGAGGTCTTGTTCCTTGGGGTCAATCCCCATAGCCAAACAATATTCTGAATAGGCAGGATTTTGGGTAGATGGAATACGATCTTCAAGGGATGGGAATAATCTATCTGAGGAAAATTCTTTTTGAGTTAGAGGAAATTCAGGGCCAAGAGCAATGCTATTCCTAGCATTGAAATAGGAATCTTCATAGCTAAAAATGAATTTCTGATCAATTTTGTATAATCTTCCGACAAGTGTTTGAGTCTTTCTTTTTTTTAAAAATACAAATACACCAATGGTTTTTAATGCTTGCATAGTTCCTCAATTCTTTTTGAGATCAGACGTAACAAAGCTTGTTTTCTTTTTTCGCTTATGAAGCTGTTCTCTACTAGAGTTTTGATTGTTTTAGGATGCAACTTTTTCTTAAAACTCCGGATAACATGGCTATAACCCAAACGACTCCATTCCAAAACGTAATCTTTCATCGTTGGTTTGTCGGAGTGTTTTGTAAAAATTGATCCTCGTGGTTGTAAATCTGCTCCTAATATTGACGAGTCTTCCAAAGCAAGTGCAGATGGGTTGTCGTAGAAAGGGGAAAGCCAGATACCTTTAGGAGACCGAATAAAAGCTAAATTGCGACCATGGCGGTCATGGTTGCCAATCAAGCTATCCGCTAAAGTAAGAAAGACAAATCTTTCCTGTTCTCTTTTTCTTTGTGTTTTCTCCCCAATAATTGCAACAAGACTTTCGCAGTCGTGTTTTTTTTCATCGTCTATAAAATGATAAATATGATCGAGCGTAGATGTGCTTAAATCTGACATAAAGTTTTTTGTGACGAAACATAGATTGTCTTCCGGGTATTTTATCAAATAATGATCGGGGACTTGAATTCTTAGACTGCGAAAGATTTGATTCGACAAAAATTCTGTTGCCGGTAGCTCGGGATATTCTTTCTGTTGAACTTTTAAGATATAGCTTGTTTTTCCTAGGCTCGCAGAATATTTACGATATGATCCATGAAAAAAGCTGATATTTTTTGGACCTTGACTTTGTAGTCTAAGTGGTGCGGATTGAGAGCGAGCTATAAGATCAACAAAGTTTTCGTAGGTCTCAAAGCATTCTCTAAAACATTTTTCGTGTAATCCATATCGAGAAGCCTCACCCTCAGAGAATGACTGTTTGCAATGACAGCAATTGCTCGACGCCATAAATACCTCTTTTTTTTTTCATATTACAAGTTGATGCAATATTGCGTCAATTATTAGTTGACATTTGTTTGCGTCAACATAAAATTGGATCAATATTGTATCAACTTGTATATGGAATTGAAGTAAATGTCTGATAATTATTTGGTTGTGGTCAAATAAAAAGACCTGAAATTTTTTTCAGGCCGTATTGGAGGTGGAGAGAATCGAACTCTTTTTCTATCATGTAAATGGGATTAAAATAGATGAAATAACATCAAGAAAATCAATATTTTAAGATATCAATAAATAATCCGGTTTAATTTAAATTTATTCAGTTTATGCAGTCTAATGCGTAAAAATTGCGTAAAACAAAAATATTTTTTAAGTGGTGATAATTGGATATTGTCAAAATATTGACATTTATAATATATTGAAAATTATTAAACAATCAATTATTGGTATTAATATATTACGCTACTTAGGAGATGGGCAAAAATAAGTTGGACTATTTAACTCAATATCCTATGTAATATTTATCTATTAAAACATAACATATGGTTATCTCAGATATTGCTCAGTTTATTTTTGCCCAACCACTTAATAAGGTTATACCGCCTCTTCCAAATAATCTTGCTTCAGAAGCCGCCCAGATACGCCGACTCTTCTCATTAAAACAAAGTTTAATCTTTGCATATTTGATTTTAATTTGTTTTAAAATGACCAAATTTTTCATGACCATTTATATTATCAAATTAAAATTTTAATTGCTCAGTTTATTTTTGCCCAGCCACTTATTAATTACTTTTTCAACAGATTTAAAGAGTTTCTTCTTTTACAGACAAAATGTTTGGTTTTTTTGAACTTTTATATGCAATGTAGATGCCATATAACAGTATTATTAGGCCTATAAAGAGCACTGTAGCCGGATCTATATACTTACATAGCAGGCTGCCGAATAAAGGTGCGATAAGCCCTCTTATGCCTAAAAAGAGGAGATTTGTTGAGGTATATAAAATACTATTATCATCTTTTGAAAATATCATGCCGGAAAGATTGAAAATTAATGTGCTCCCTGCTTGAGAAATGCCATATATTAAAAATGCACCATAAAAAAATATTATAGAGTATTTTGAAAAGGCTAATAATAAAATATATAAACTAAAACCGAAGAGAACATAATACATCAAACTGTTTATAGATTTTTTTATAAGTGATTTTTTCCATAAAATTGAAGTTAGACTAAATCCTATTCCCATAATCACAAGTCTTGCAAAAATCATTTCCTGATGGGTTATTTTTAAAATATCATTTAAAAAAAGATATAAAGCGGGAGTTATTAACATTAATGCAAATCCGCCGATTGAAAATCCAATTTGAAAACTTGTAAAATTTTTATCGTTTTTTAAAATTTTACTTATGTTAGAAAAAAAATTTCCGGATATATTTTTTTCAATTTTTTTAGGAGAGGCAACTTTTAGTTTTAACTGAAAAAAAATTGTAGATATAGAAATAAATGAAGATATAAAAAATAAAATTTTCCAATTTTCAGTGGACTTGTCTAAAAAACTTCCTATTAAAATACCGATTAGTATGCTTTCAATAAAAACAAAAATCGAAAAAGTGGAAAAAAGATCAAATCTTGAATTTTCATCTTTTATATTTCTTTTTAAAATTTCTGTCCATGCGGGTAAATTTGCTTTGTAAAAAAGCTGATATATTACTGAAGAGAAAAAAATATAATAAAAATTATTTAAAAAAGGTAAAAATAAAAAGGGAATCCTAGCAATTATATATGTAGCAACAGAATTTTTTAAAAGATTAGGTTCACTTTTTTTACTTAAATACACCCCAAAATAAAAACTTAAGCCGGAAACAATAGGCCTGATCATAATAAATAATGAAAGCTGAAAAGCTGTAGCATTAAGTTCCTTTCTTAAAATAAATGGAAGCATTGCATAAAAAGCTATTAACGGCTCATTTAATAAATTTGTTATTAAAAAAGCTGCTTTTGTTTTAAAAGATTCTGAATATGTTTTGCTTATCATTCTTTTATTATATCACTCAAAAATATTATAAAAATCAATTTTTTTAATTTAAAATAATTATTTTACTTGCTTTTTCAGATTTTCAAATTTAAAATAATTTTTGTGCAAATGGTGGTAATTAGAAAAGTATTTATTAAAATTGTATCATTATATAGAATCTAATGCTTTTCAAAGTTATCTAATATTTTTTAAGGATCATGTATGAATGATAAAGTAGAAATAGGTCAAATCGAGCTTGAAATTAAATTAAAAACAATTTCATCAAATGAACATAAAATTCAGTATTGCTTATCTGAAATGAAAGATGCAATTTCTGATGGCAAAACTGAATTCAAAAAGTTTTGGGAAATAAAACATGTTTGTTTGAATTTGTTCAAAGAGCAAATACCTTCTATAGCTAGACAAAATCTTTGGAATGAATATATTGAAATTTCAAAAGAAATGAAAAACTTAAGAGATATTTTAGATGAGCATACTGCTTTTGCAATAGAACAGATAGAGCTTGTTATTCAAGCTTTGGAAGAAGATCTTTTAAAAAATGATGCACTTTTAGATACAATTAAAGAAATTGAAATCCCGGAAATTTTAATATCTTTAGAAGAGAAGAAAGCTTATTTTCTGAAAACACAAAAAGAATTAACTTTATTTAACTCATTTGCTGCAAGAATAAACTCTTTAAGAAAAGAGATTATTAAGACGAACATGAGAATTAAAAATAAAAATGGATTTTTAAACAGACTTTCAAAAATTGGAGATGAAATATTTCCAAAAAGAAAGGCTCTTATACAAGATTTAAGTAATGAATTTTTGGATTCCGTAACAAATTTTGTTAATAAGTTTGATTTAAAAAATCAAACTTATTTTGATTTAAAGGAACATATTAAAACCCTGCAAAGCATAGCGAAAGAATTTACATTAAATACACAGGCTTTTACTGAATCTAGAATTATGCTTTCAGAATGCTGGGACAAAGTAAAAATAGCAGAAAAAGAATACAAAAAAGAGAAGTTTAAATTTAAGAAAAACATTGATGATACAATGGTTAAAATCAATGCATTAAAAGAAATTGTGGATGGTAATCCTTTAGATCCAAAAATAGAAGAAGAAGAAACCGATATTTTAAATTACATGAGAAGTATTGAACTAAGAAAAAGTGATGTTTTATATCTTAAATCTAAAATCAGATGGGCAAAATCAAAAATATATGAAGAAGCTCAAATAGAAAAAATTAAAATAATTGAAGATAAAAAATTGCAGGTTCAGAAGAAAAAGGATGAAATTACATCACTTCAAGATGCAATTAAAAGTTTAATCACAAAAAAAGACTTTTCAATTGATCAGCTTGAAGAAGAGAAAAAAATAATTGAAGAAAAAATTAAAGATTTAAATCTTGAGTCTATTCAGACGCTTTTGATAGAAAAAGATTTAAAAGAATTGGATTTTGTTATTGAAGAGAAAAAAGATAGTTTATTATTAAATGAAGATGACATTTCTACTTTTAAAAGGGTATTCAATAATAAGCAGACAAGAAAGAAAAATTTGAAAAATTATCAGGATTTTATAAAAAAAGAACTTGCAGGATCCAATTTGGATATTGAAAAAGCTATGATTTTTAGAGATATTGTGAATTCTCAAACCAAAAAGATTCGCCTTCTAGAAGAATCTATTAATGATTTGGAAGATAAAATCATTGAACTTGAAAGTAAATAGTGTATTTAAGCATTTTTGATTTAGATGGAACAATTTTAAAAATTAATTCTAGCTTCTATTTCTATATATTTTTATTTAAAAAAAAGATATTTAAAAGAAAGACCATATTTAGACTTTTTATTTATTATTTAAGATATAAATATTTTAATTTATCAATTGAAAAACTCCACAAAAAAGTTTTTACAAGATATGTAAAAGGTCTTGATATTAAACTTTTTTCAGAAAATTTTGATAAATTTTTGGATAAATATTTAAATCATGCATTTTACATGCCCTCTATAAATAAAATTAATGAATCATTTTATAATAATCATTTAATTTTACTTTTATCATCTTCACCATCTTTTATTGTTTCTCCAATAGCTGAAATATTAAAAATTCAAAATTTCAAGGCTACTGAATATAAATTAAATGAAGAAAACAAGATTCAAAAAATATTTTTTATAATGAATGGTGCTAAGAAAGCAGCTATTGCACTTGATGTAATGAAAAAAAATAATATTGATAAAGAAAATGTTTTTGTTTATTCGGATAGTATACATGATATGAAGCTTTTTGATGTTGCAAAAAATAAAATTGCAGTTAATCCATGTAAAAAATTGAAAAAAATTGCAATTAAAAATGGTTGGGAAATTGTATGAAAAAAGTGGGTTTTTTTGGTGGAACTTTTGATCCTATCCATATTGGACATTTGAATTTGGCTGTCCAGATTTTGGAAAAAAAAAAGCTTGATAAAATTTTGTTCTGTCCGGCTTACAAATCTCCATTAAAAAAAGAAATGCCCATAGCCTCAGGTATCGATAGATATAATATGATAAAACTAGCAATAAAGGATTTTGAAAATTTTGAGGTTATTGATAATGAAATTGTTAAAGAAAAAGTCTCATATACAATTGACACATTAAATGAACTGAAAGAAATTTTTTCTCTTAATCTTATTATTTCAGATGATGCATTAGAAACTTTCAATAGATGGAAAGATTTTAAGGAAATTTTAAAAATTGCACCGTTAATTGTTGGAAAGAGAAATATTTTTAAAAAAAATGATTTAAATCTAAATGAAAAAAATTTTGTTGAAACTGATATTTTTGAAATAAATGCAACTAATGTGAGAAAAAGATTAAAAGAAAAAAAAGCTATTAAACATTTATTAACAAATGATGTGATTGATTACATTTTGCATAAAAAATTATATATTTAAGTGAAAATGAAAGAGATTGATATTTTAAATACCATAGCTGACATAATACATTCTAAAAAAGGCTATAATATTTTATGCCTTGAAGTGAAAAAAAATTCATCAATGACAGATTATATAATAATTTGTGAAGGTCATATTGAAAGGCATATTAAATCTATTTCAGACGAAATAGAAAAAAAATTAAAAAACATTAAAGTTACACCCTTGCATATTGACGGAAATAGAAATTCTCCATGGATTGTTTTGGATTATTTAAATATATTAATTCATATTTTTAGACCTGAAACCCGTAGAGAGTATAAGATTGAAGAATTATATAAAGATGCTAAAATTGTAAATGTTAAAATTAAGGAACGAAAAAGACATGACTAAAAGAAGAGTTGTAGTTACCGGTATGGGCTTGGTTTCCTGTTTTGGAGATGATGTTGATTTTTTTTATAATTCTCTTTTAGAAGGGAAAAGCGGCATAAAAAACATCTCAACATTTAATACTTCTAATTTTCCAACTAAATTTGCAGGGGAAATTGAAAATTTTGATGTTGGCGATTTTATGCATAAAAAACTTGCAAGAAGAGCGGATCCTTTTATTAGATATGCTATGGTT
>MGLU01000083.1:7537-13658 GCA_001796155.1 Chlamydiae bacterium RIFCSPHIGHO2_12_FULL_27_8
ATATTTTTGAAGATTCTGATCTTGATAGATCAAGATGCGGTGTAATAATTGGTTCAGGTATGGGGGGAATGCAAAGTTTTTCAAACGGTGTTCAATCAAATGTTGAATTAAATTATAAAAAATTGACTCCATTTTTTGTACCAATGATTATTTCCAATATGGCAGGAGCTCTGTTATCAATAGATTTAAAATTTGAAGGGCCTAATTATTCAATATCAACAGCATGTGCTACATCAAGTTATTCAATAAATGCAGCAGTAGAACAAATACAAATGGGAAAAGCTGATCTTATGTTAACAGGAGGCTCTGAAGCTGCAATTTCGCCAATAGGTCTTGCCGGTTTTGTTCAGGCAAGAGCACTGTCGCAAAGAAATGATCAGCCTCAAAAAGCTTCAAGACCATGGGATAAAGCAAGAGATGGATTTGTAATGGGAGAAGGCTCCGGAATTTTAGTATTAGAAGAACTTAGTCATGCTTTAAATAGGGGGGCTAATATTTTAGCTGAAATCAATGGTGGAGCAATAAATTCTGATGCTTTTCATATGACAGAGCCTAAAGAAGATGGCTCAAACGTAGCAAAATGTATTGAAATAGCTTTAAAATATTCGGATATATCAAAAGATAGAATAAATTACATTAATGCTCATGCAACATCAACTTTAGCCGGTGATCTTTGTGAAGTAAGGGCTTTTAAAAAAGTTTTTGGAGATAAAATTAAAAATATTAAAATGAATGCAACCAAATCAATGATTGGACATACACTTGGAGCAGCCGGGGGAATAGAAGCTATCACAACAATAATGGCAATAAGAACAAAAAAGCTGCATCCTACTATCAATTTAGAAAACATTGAAGAAGAGATTGGTGATTTGGATCCGGTTGCAAATATTTATCAAAATCACAATATTACCGGAGCAATTTCCTGTTCATTTGGTTTTGGGGGACATAATTCTGTTTTAGTTTTTACACCATTTGAAGGTTAATATCGTGGAAGAGAGTTTTGGAATAATACCATTAAAAAAAGAGAAAGATAAATATTTTGTTTTTTTAGTAAAACTAAAAAGCGGTAATCACTTTGGTTTTCCAAAAGGACATAAAAATGCTAATGAAACATCATTAGAAACAGCAAAAAGAGAACTTTTCGAAGAAACAAATTTAGAAATTTCAGAATTGATTTCAGATCAATTTCTAACAGAAAAATATTTTTTAACCAAAAATGGAAAAAAAATAGAAAAAAAAGTTATATATTTTATTTCTTTTGTTAAAGGAAAGGAAAAATTGGATAATAATGAAATTCTAGAAGGTTTTTGGGTGCCGATTGAAGATGCCAAAAAGATAATTACATATGAATCTTCTAAAAAAATTGTAGATGAAATTTTTAAAATAATGGAGACTTTATGAACGCATTTGCAATAAGCACAAAAAAAAAAATTATATTGGATTTTTTATTAGTACCTTTTGCATTAATTTTTTTAATATCTTTTGCAAAAATACAAATACCTCTTTTTTTTACACCTATACCTTTGACATTGCAAAATTCCATTGCTGTATTCTATGGTTTATATTTTAAAAGTAAAAAAGCTTCGATAATATTATTTTTATTTCTTTTGCTTGGAGCTTTTAATATGCCTGTTTTTGCTTATGGGAACTCCGGCATTAATTATCTGTGCTCAATTTCAGGGGGGTATTTATTTGGTTATCTTATTTCTGCTTATCTTATTGGTAAGTTTTCAGAACTAAAAATTATTAAAAATCATTCTCTATTAATGCTATTAGGACATTTTATTATTCTTTTTACCGGATTTTTGTATTTTTCTACTTTTGTAGGGTTAAAAAAAGGATTTTTATTAGGATTTTTACCATTTATATTTGGAGATATTATCAAAACGATAATAATCTCCAAAATATATAAAAGATTAAGCTCTGTTTTTTGGTAGTTTTTTATTGTTTGAAATAGATATTTTATTATTTAAAGGAGCTTTTGTTAAAACTTTTGCCCTTCCCTTTAATGAACTGCTGCTTTGATAAGTGTTATAAAGTGCATTATTGGTTTTAATAACCTGAAAAAATCCTTTAAAAGGTTCCTTTTTATTAGATTCTTTAGCAACTGAGTGAGTATGAGAATATTTTATTCTCCCAACAGGATTTACGTTAGACATATTAGCCTCCTATATTTAGCCAGCCGGTTAAATAATAATAATTTTTTTTTTAATATTTCAAGAACAATTTTTAAAAATATTGTAAAGTTTAAATTTACTTTGAGCTTTTTTTAGAAATGGTCCTATCTCTTAATTTATTGATTTTTTTAAGGGATGGATCTTGATTTTCATTACTAATTTCAATCTCTCTTTTTTCTCTAACTACTAGATTTTCAAGTTCTTTCCACTTATCATGTAGATCATTTTTAGAAATTTTTTTATTCATTTTCTTCCCCTATATTCTGATATTTATTTCTTTTTTTAAAAAAAAGCAACTACTTTTAATTTTTTAAATAAATGCCAATTTTGGTATGATTGATTGGAAAAAGTGATAAAAAAAAATCATTTTTTAAATTTTATAAAAAATTAGGTGATTATGCGTTTCATTTTAGGAACTTTATTTTGTATGATAGTAAGACTTGTAATGTCTTTAAGATATTCCGTTACAATAAAAGGAAAAGAAAACTTAAAAAATTTCAATAAAGATGCCGGCATTCTTTTTCTGCCTAACCACCCGGCTCATATAGATCCTATACTAATATCATTATATTTTTGGCCTAGATTCAAGTTAAGACCTGTTGTAGTAGAATATATTTTCAGACAGCCCGGAATTAATCTAATTATGAAGTTTGTTAGAGCTTTTTCAATGCCGAACTTTGATACTTCATTAAACGAGATCAAACTGAAAAAAGCAAAAGAGACAATTGAAGCTATGATTAATGGTCTTAAAAACAAAGATAATATTTTGATATATCCTTCGGGAAGACTCAAACATACAGGTAAAGAAATTTTAGGAGGTGCTTCAGCTACACACACAATTTTAAAATCTGTTCCGAATGCTAATATAGTTCTAGCAAGAACAACAGGACTATGGGGGAGCTCTTTTTCAAGATCATATCTTGGAAAGTCTCCGGATTTCGGATCTATGGTTTTAAGAGGAATTAAATGTACTTTAAAAGCATTTATTTTATTTCTTCCTAGAAGAAAAGTTTTAATTGAAATTGAAAAAGCACCTGAAGATTTTCCAAGAGACGGAAGTAGAATTGAAATAAACAGATACTTGGAAAATTGGTATAACAGATACCCAACTAAAGATGGGATAAAAGATGTAGAACCTGCATATCAAGTGTCATATAGTCCCTTCAGAAGAGAGTTTTTAAAACTTCCAAAAGATTTTAAAGCAAAATCAGATGTCAGAAGAGAGTTTTCATCAGAAATAGAACAGACGGTGTTTGCAGAACTTTCAAAAATTTCAAAAATGAATGAAAACAGCATAACTTTAAATTTGAATTTAGCTTCAGATATGGGATTGGACTCATTGGATATTTCAGAAGTTATAACTTTTTTAGGGGTTAATTTCGATGTTTCAGGAGTGCATCCTGAAGATATACAAACAGTTATGGATGTTTTGGAATTTGCTGACGGTTCAAAAAAAGTAGAAAAAAAGAAAGAACTTATTGAAACGGTTGAATTTAAATGGCCTGAAGAAAAAGAGAGACCGGAACCAAAAGTTGCAGACGGTAAAATAATTCCGGAAGTTTTTTTTAATTCATGCAATAGAATGAAAGATCTATATGCAGCTGCAGATGATATTACAGGTCCTTTAACTTATAAAAAACTGAAAATTTCTGCTTTAGCTTTAGCACAGGAAATAAAAGAATACCCATCTAAACATGTAGCTATTCTTCTTCCTGCATCTTTAGGTGCATATTTAGTAATTATAGCAACTCTTATAGCAAATAAAATACCTGTAATGCTTAATTGGACACTTGGTCCTAGATATTTAAATCATATGATGCAGGTCACTCATTCTGATGTTGTTATAAGTTCATGGAAATTTTTAGAAAAACTTTCCAATGTTGAGTTTGGTCATTTAACTCAAAAAATACATTTTTTGGAAGATATTAAAAAAAGAGTTTCGAAAAAAACAAAATTGATTGCATTTTTACAATCGCTGAGATCTACAAAAAGACTTTTAAGATCTTTAAAATTAAATAAAATTAGTGAAAATGAAACAGCAGTTGTTTTATTTACTTCAGGGACAGAAGCGGCTCCAAAAGGAGTCCCTTTAAGCCATAAAAATATTTTATCTAATCTAAGAGTATCTCTTGAAGATGCAAAACTATTAAAAACTGATATTTTTTATGGTATATTGCCTCCGTTTCATTCTTTTGGATTTGCAGTAGCCGGACTTTTCCCGATTCTTGCAGGATTTAAAATCGCTTTTTTTCCTGATCCTACAGATAGTTATTCTGTAGCTGAGGGAATTGTAAGATGGAAAATTACACTTTTATGTACTGCACCAAGTTTTTTAAAAGGTATTTTACAGGGTGCATCTAAAGAACAGTTAAAAACAATGAGGCTTTTTATAACAGGTGCTGAAAAAACTCATAAAGAAATTTTTGAAAAGATAAAAGCTTTAGGTGAGGATAAGATATTATTTGAAGGTTATGGGATAACAGAATGTTCTCCTGTAATTGCATTAAATCAATCTAATGGAAAAATCAAAGGTGTTGGACGACCTCTGTCAAACATTAAAATTAAAATCATAAATCCGGAAACAAATAAGGAAATAGATAAATCAAAAGAGGGCGAAATTTGTGTCAACGGCCCAAGCGTTTTTGATGGGTATATAAATAATGAAAGACATCCATTTATTGAACTTTCACATGAAAGGTATTATAAAACCGGAGATTTAGGTTATTTTGATAAGGATGGCAACTTACAACTTTCCGGCAGATTGAAGAGATTTACAAAAGTTGCCGGAGAAATGGTAAGTTTAGGTGCTATTGAAGAGGTTATTGTTGACGAAATACATAGAAGAGGTGTAAGTCAAGACGGTCCTGTTGCAGCTATATGCTATAAGGAATTTGAAGGAAAAAGACCGTCTCTAATTTTATTTACCATATCTTCAATAGATAAAAATGAAGCTAATAATATTTTAAAAGAAGCAGGATTTTCAAATCTTGTTAAAATTACAGAAGTTGAAAAAATAGATAATATTCCTTTAATGGGAACCGGCAAAATAGATTATAGATTTTTACAATCAATGATTGAGTAATTATGCAATTAAAATTATACAATACAGAAACAAGAAAAAAAGAAGAAATTGTTCCTTCGGATAATGATAAAATAAGGATTTATACATGCGGTCCAACAATATATGATTATGCACATATAGGAAATTTTAGGACTTATATTTTTGAAGATCTTTTAAGAAGAACTTTAGAATTTTTTGATTTTGAAGTTCTCCAGGTCATGAATATTACAGATATTGATGACAAAACAATAAAAGGAGCCTTAAAAAAACATCAATCCTTAATTGAGTATACAGAACCTTATAGACAGGCTTTTTTTGAAGATATCACTTCATTAAATGTTGAAAAAGCTGAATATTACCCTAAGGCGACACAGTATACCGCTCAAATGATTGAGATTATTAAAAATCTTATAGCAAAAAATTATGCTTACAAGGGAAGTGATGGAAGTATATATTTTTCAATTGAAAAATTTAAAAAATATGGAAGACTTTCTCATCTTGATTTGGCTTCTTTAAAACAAAATGCTCAAAATAGAATCAATTCAGATGAATATGAAAAAGAAAATGCTTCAGATTTTGTTTTGTGGAAAAGCTATGATGAGAAAAGAGATGGAAATATTTTTTGGGAAAGTCCTTTTGGAAAAGGAAGACCCGGCTGGCATATAGAATGTTCTGCAATGGCAATAAAACTTTTAGGACCTACTATAGATATTCACTGTGGGGGAGTAGATAATGTTTTTCCTCATCATGAAAATGAAATAGCTCAGTCAGAATCTTTCACAGGAAAAGTATTTGTTCTTCATTGGGCTCATTCTGAACATCTTATTGTTGACGGCAAAAAAATGTCAAAGAGTTTGGGCAACTTTTATACTTTAAGAGACCT
>MGLU01000083.1:13672-14461 GCA_001796155.1 Chlamydiae bacterium RIFCSPHIGHO2_12_FULL_27_8
ATACAGGTAGGGAAGTTAGGTACATGCTTATTAGTTCACATTATCGAACACAATTAAATTTTACTTTTGATGGGTTAAAAGCTTCAAAAAATTCTATTCAAAGAATTTTAGATTTTTTAAGCAGAGTAAATAATGCTGATTCTAAAAATGCTTTAGATATTTCTGAAAAAATTTCAAATACAAAAGATATTTTTACATCTTCATTAGCGGATGATTTAAATATTTCTCAAGCTTTAGCTTCTATTTTTGATTTTATTAGAGATGTAAACCATTTGATTGATGATGATAAAATTTCAAAAGAGTCTTCAAATGAAATTTACAAACTTTTCCAAGAAATTGACAAAATTCTTGGTTGCATTTTTATAAATGAAGAAGAAACAATACCCGCAAAAGTTTTAGAGGCTTTTGAAAAAAGAATTGAAGCTCGAAAAAATAAAAATTTTTTTTTAGCAGATGAACTTAGAGATTTTATATATAGCAGCGGCTATGTAATAGAAGACAATCCTTCCGGGCCTAGACTAAAGAAAAAATAGTTAATATTATTCTTCAGGCTTCATTATTGGAAAAAATATTACATCCCTAATTGAAGGGGAATTTGTAAACAGCATTACTAGTCTATCAATTCCCATTCCAAAACCTGCAGCAGGCGGCATTCCTTGGGCAATAGCTTCAATAAATTCCTCATCTAGCGGATGTGCCTTTTCATCACCTTCTTCTCTTTTTTTGGCTTGTTCTAGAAGAAGCTCTCTTTGAAGAACCGGATCGTTTAATTCAGAGTATGCATTCAAA
>MGLU01000083.1:14528-16540 GCA_001796155.1 Chlamydiae bacterium RIFCSPHIGHO2_12_FULL_27_8
TTCTTCAAATAGATAGGAGATCAAATTGCCTCTTGTAGCTTTTTTAAGCTTTTCTCTATCTATTTTTGTCTCTAAAAGTTTTGTTTTTAATTCTTCTAAAGATTTATTTTCCACATCGAATTTGCCTATATCTTTAATTGCTTCTTTCATGGAAAGTCTTTTCCATGGAGCTTTTAGATCAATTTCCTGATCTTGAAAATTGATTTTTGTTGAACCTGTCAGTTCAATCGCTACTCTTTCAAATAAATTTTCTGTAAATTTCATCAAATCATTGTAATCCCAATATGCTGAATATGCTTCCAAAAGAGTAAATTCAGGGTTGTGCGTTCTGTCTATACCTTCATTTCTAAAAACTTTTCCTATCTCATATACTCTTTGAAAACCACCAACTAATAGTTTTTTTAAAGATATTTCTATTGAAATTCTTAAATACATATCCTGATGCAGGGCATTTATATGTGTTTTAAAAGGTTTTGCTTCCGCTCCTCCATATAAATTTTGAAGGATAGGAGTTTCAACTTCTAAAAAATTATTTTCATCTAAATAGTTTCTTATTATTTTAAAAATTTTATTTCTTAGTATAAATGTATTAACAGCATTTTGATCTGTTATGAGATTTAACCATCTCTTTCTGTATTTTACACCTAAATCCTGAAGGCCGGAATGTTTGTCAGGAAGAGGAAGAAGCGTTTTACATAAAATTTTAAGTTCTTTTACAAAAATTGTAAGTTCACCTTTTTGTGTAAAAAAAAGATTTCCACTAACACCTAAAATATCACCTAAATCAATCTTTTTTTCGATGAACTTTATATTAGAGAGATTTTCTAAAGAGTTTTTTTCATCATACCCAAAAACTTTTGTCAGATCTCTATTTATCATTATTTGAACTTTCCCGGTTTCATCTTGAATATGCCCAAATGCATTTTTACCCATAGCCCTAAATAATACCAGCCTTCCTGCAAATTTTACTTCCGGAGTTTCTCCGGCAGCAGCATCATCAAAATGACCTACATTCTTTTCTGAAAATAGATCAAAAATTTCTTGAGCATTATGCGTAGGTAAATATTTATGCGGATAAGCCTCAACTTTTGAGTCTAATATGTCTTTTAATTTTTTTGATCTGTTTTGAAACTCTTCTATTTCATGATAATGTGGTACCGGAAATTCCATTTTAATTCCTACTTCTTTATTGTAAAATTGTATATAATAATGCTCTTTTTTGCAATTTAGTAAATAAATGATTAGCTATTTTATTAAAAAATCTATTTTAAATGGAGAAATTGTTGTCCCTCATTCAAAATCTCAAACAATGAGAGCAATAATTTTTGCTTCTCTTGCAAATGGCAAGTCTATTGTAAATAATTTTTTACAATCTAAAGATACTTCAGCACTTATTGAAGGATGCAGGGTATTTAAAGCTGAAATAAATATTTTAGATAATAAATTGGAAATTACAGGAGTTAATCAAAAAATTGATCTAAAAAATAATTTGAAAATTGACTTAAATAATTCCGGAATTGCACTCAGATTTTTAATGGGCATTTATGCAATTGGAAATAAAAATATATTAATCACAGGGGATAGCTCTCTAAAAAGAAGACCTCTAAAACCTTTAATAGATTTACTCATAGAGTTAAATGTAAAGTTTAATTTTTCTGAAAACTTTTTTTATCTACCATTTTCAATAAAAGGCCCTATTAATAAAAAAAAATATTTAAATATTGATGGATTTGATTCGCAGTTTGTTTCTTCTAGCTTGATTCTACTCTCTCTTTTAAATGATGAATTTCATTTAAAAGTGAACAATCCGGGAGAAAAACCATTTGTTAATATGACGCTTTCTTGGCTTAATAAATTTAATGCCAATATTAAAAATGAAAATTTCGAAGAGTTTTTTTTAAAAAAAGGATTAGATATAAAACCTTTTGAATACTATGTTCCAACAGATTTCAGCAGTTTATTATTTGTAGTAGTAGCTGCATTGGTCACAAATTCCGAAGTTTTAATTAAAA
>MGLU01000084.1:0-1155 GCA_001796155.1 Chlamydiae bacterium RIFCSPHIGHO2_12_FULL_27_8
CAAACGCAGCAGACGCTGCACAACACATAGGTTCGTTTACTTTAAATTCACATGGAGTTAACACAGCATTAGAATTCTTAATCGGTCTAGGCTGGGGAACATACTTTGATCATAATAATTGGTATTTTGATTTAGCAGTTGGCTATGAAACACAAGTATATTTTGAACAAAATATGATGAGATATTTAGAAGAACTTAGAAAAACACAAACTGGTGGCGGATACCTTAATAACTTAGGAATTGTAACAAAACCAGGTAACTTAATGTTTCAAGGTTTAAACGTAACAATGAGATTTGATTTCTAATCAAATTTTATTGATTAATAAATTAAACCGAAAGATTTTATCTTTCGGTTTTTTTTTGTCTTAAAACAATTAACAATTATCTGTTTATGAATGCAAAATATGCTGCACCGAGAAGAGTTGCTCTTTCATTTAAAATTAATTTGACGGGAATGTCATTTACAAGATTTGAAAATCTTCCTTTATCTATAAAAGCATTCATAAAATTTTTATTTTTAAAAAAATTTAAAATCTTTGGGGCTATTCCGCCTCCAATATAAACACCGCCAATAGCAAAATGTTTTAAAGCTAAATTAGAACTTTCTGCACCATATAAAGAAACGAACCAATTGAAAACATCGACGCAGACAGTGCATTCATTGTTTAAAGCTTTTTGAGTAATTACAACTTGGGGTTGAGAATGTTTTTTTATTTCTTCATCAAAAATTTTATTAATTTTAACTTTTTTAATATCAACTAAAAATCTATACAAATTATTAATTCCCATTCCGGATAAAATCCTTTCATAAGAGACGTGTCCATAAATATTTTTTAAATATCTGAATAATTCAATTTCAATTTCATTTCTCGGAGCAAAATCTGTGTGTCCGCCTTCTGTAGCAAATGGAATTTTCATAACTCCATCAAAATACATTCCGGCCTCTCCAAGGCCTGTTCCTGCTGCTAAAATACAAGCATTTCCATGATTTTTTTTACCTTCATTAATAACAAAAAATTCATCCTCATCTAAAGCATTTATTCCATACGCATTAGCTTGAAGATCATTTAATAAAAAAATATTTTCGATTTTTAATTCTTTTTTTAATGCTTGAATATCTATAACCCAAGGAATGTTTGTAGCTTTGCAAATTCC
>MGLU01000084.1:1202-6844 GCA_001796155.1 Chlamydiae bacterium RIFCSPHIGHO2_12_FULL_27_8
AAATTAATTGCAGAATATAAAGAATTATAATTTGAGCTCAAAAACCTATCTTCACAAACTTGTTTCAATGTATCGCTATATTCATATAATGCAAGTCTTGTATTTGTTCCGCCAATATCACCAACTAATAACATATTTTCTCGTTTATTTTTTATAATACTAAATAAATAATTTATTTCTTTATTTTTCCACTTGACCTTTTCTAAAATTCATATCAATCTATATATATTATTAGAGTAGGAGTTACCATGAACAAAGATGTTATTAATGAAAAAAGGAAATCATTAGATCTTGCAATTGCACAAATTCATAAACAGTTTGGTGATGGAGCTATAATGGCTCTTGGAAAACATAAATCTACAAAAGGCATTGATTCAATTCAAACAGGAGCACTATCTTTAGATATTGCACTTGGAATCGGCGGAGTTCCTAGGGGAAGAATAGTTGAAATATACGGACCGGAATCTTCAGGAAAATCTACACTTGCAATGCATATTGTTGCAAACGCTCAGAAAAAAGGTGGGATGGCAGCTTATATAGACGCGGAACATGCAATGGATCCCGGATATGCAGCAAAAATCGGTGTCAATTTAGATGAGCTTATGATCTCTCAGCCGGACAGCGGAGAAGAGGCTCTAAATATTACAGATACTTTAGCTAAATCTAATGCTTTAGATGTAATAGTTATAGATTCTGTTGCAGCACTTGTTCCAAAAAATGAACTTGAAGGTGAAGTTGGAGATTCATTTATGGGTTTACAAGCTAGAATGATGTCGCAAGCTCTTAGAAAAATTACATCATCACTTGCAAGAAGTAATACATGTGCAATATTTATTAACCAGCTTAGAGATAAAATTGGTGTAGTATTTGGAAATCCTGAAACAACAACAGGGGGAAAAGCTTTAAAATTTTATGCATCTGTAAGAATGGACATTAGAAGAATTGGCGGAATAAAAGGAAATGAAAATGAAGAAATAGGAAACAGAGTAAAAGTTAAAGTGGTAAAAAATAAAATGGCTCCTCCTTTTAGAATTGCTGAATTTGATATTAATTTTAATGAAGGGATATCTTATCTTGGGTCTGTTGTTGATATGGGTGTAGAATTAGGAATAATAGAGAAAAAAGGAACTTGGTTTAGCTTTGAAGATAAAAAATTGGGTCAAGGAAGAGAGTCGGCAAAAGAAGAACTTAAAAAAGCTCCTGAACTTGTAAAAACAATTGAAGCTTTAATATTTGAAAAATCAAAATTGCACATTCCTGCACAATAATTTTTTATAAAAAAGCCTTTTAAGCTAATTCTTCTAGAAATGAAGTGATTAAATTAAAAGGTTTTTTATCTAGACCTAATGTTTTTAAAATATCTTTTAATTTTATAATTTCATTATTGAAATATTCTTTTGATAGTTTTTTTCCAAGGCTTATTGCAATATTGATTTTTTTTTCTTTTTTTAAATCTTCATTAAAATCATCTAAATCATCTGCAATTTGAAAAGCCATCCCAAAATGAAAAGAGGCTTGTTTAACAAGATCTAATTTATCTAAATCTCCACCTCCATACATCCAGCCAAGTAAAAAAGAAATCTCAAATAGAGAAATTGTTTTTTTATGAATTATTTCACAAATATTTTCATAAGAATAATTTTTTGAGAAAAGATCAAGGAATTGTCCAAAAGTTGCTCCATGAATTCCTGCATATTTTGAAACAATTTCAATTGCTTTTGCTAAAATCAGGTTGCATTGGTCAACAGATAAATGTTTGTTAAGCTCTTTTGAATTTTTTAATAAAAGCTCATATCCGGAAGAAATCAAAGAGTAACTTGCAAGTATTGCGGTTGACTCATTAAATTTTAAGTGTAGAGAGGGTTTATTACGCCTAAATTTCTCATTATCCATACAAGGAAGGTCATCAGCAATCAAAGAGGCTGTATGGAAGAATTCGCATGCTAAAGCTGTTTTTGTTACATCGAAATTTTTATTTAAGTTTTTAGAAATTAAAATTGGGATTATTGGACGAAGTCTTTTTCCGCCGTTAAATAAAGAAAATTCAACAGCATCTCTTAAAATATTTTTTTCACCCATACATTCTATTTCTTGAGAAATAGAATGTTCAATTTTTTTTTTCAAAATTTTAAAAAAGGAATATTTTTTTTTATTTAATAGAAGCATTTTTTAAAATTCCCATATTTTCAGGTTTTACAATTGAATTTTGAAAAAAATATCCAAAAACATTTGAAAGAGGATAAATTTTACAGCCTCTTTCTAACATTGTCCCCGGATTTAATATTGAGTTACATCCGATCTGAGTAAAATCTCCAATAATTGCACCTAGTTTATTCAAATTGGTATCTATTTTTTTTTCATTAATTTTAACAAAAATATTTTTTGCATCTAATTTATAATTTGCAATTTTTACACCGGCACCGATATTTACATTATTTCCAATTATAGAATCACCTACATATGAAAAGTGAGGAGCTTTTGCATTATTAAAAAAAATTGAATTTTTCACTTCAGTAGAATGCCCGACTACAGCATTTTTTCCCAAAATTACATTCCCTCTTAAATATGCCGAGTGTCTTATAACCGCTCCTTTTTGAATATAAGCCGGTCCTTTTATATAGCTAAAGGGTTCAATTGTAACATCTTCCTCTATATATATGGAGGATATATTCTCTAAATAAGCATTTTTGGGTATTTTTGATTTAATTTTAAAATCTATATTTTTTAAAAAAAATTCAATATTTTTAGAAACTTCAAAAATGCTTTTGGAATTTAAAAAAATATTTTTAAAAGATATATCATTTAATTCAAAAAATTTTTCTATATCAAACATAGTGGTTGTTTCTTTTGTTTTATTATACAAAAAGAGAAAGATGAATTCAAAAGAAGAGATTTTTATATAAATACATCTTCTTCTTTAATCTCTGTGGAAATGTTTATAACCATATACCTTTTCACTATAAAAAAACTCTGTTTATAACTTGTTAACAAAATGGTTATAACTTTCACTTTTAAACAAGGACTCAGTTATCAACAGGGTTATGAACGGGTTTCGATACAAGTTTTCAACAATTGGATATGGGCATTAAAAACAGTGCCATTTCATTAAAAAAATTATTTTAATTTAAACCTAATAAACATTCTAAATAAGAGTCATCCAAAGCAGCGGCAAATCTTTTATTTTCAATGCTTATTTTTGTAGTATCCTTTTTAAGTAAATTAAAAGCTATCCTTCTTAAGATAGACATATTTTCTCCGGTCTGAGCTTTTTTAGAAATAGATCTATCCTCTCTAAAACCAACATCTAAACACCAATGCATACACTCAATCTCCCAATGTGATCTAATATCATTTGCAAATTGTGCAGCGGTGGATTTTAAACTGCTAATGTAATATCTGCTTTCGTTTGTTTGTTTTCTTTTATTTTCTCTTGCAGATTCTACCAAGATGATACCGGCAATAGATTGCCAATTATCCTTTTCTTCTAACCATTGAATATCATTTACTACATAAACTTTTCTAGTTTAAATCCTGCCATGGTTTTTTTTAAATGCTTCCGGTTTTAATTTGGAAAATACTCTCCAAAATGTAACATAAGAAGGAATGCCGTTTTATAAAGAAATAAATTTTTTTAACCATTTTTCTTTTATTTTTGCATATTCAACAATTCCTAACCATAAGTTGCTTCCGCAAACAAAGGCACAAACGGCAATAAATAGAATTTTCATTAAATTATGCAACTTTTTTCTATTAATGCGGGGATCTTCCGGTTCATTGAAATTTGAAAAAAAAGAATCTCTAAATAATTCTTCTTTTTGATTATTGTGATTGTATCTAATTTAATCATAACTACCTCAATTTAAAAAATGAAGTGCTATTACATAATTATTTTGATTCAGATTCAAGATATTTTTAATGAAATGCCCCTGATAAGCTTTTGAAGATCATTGACTTTTTCCTTCAGAGATGTCAAAATCTTCCTCTATTTCAGAAAGGGCAAAAGATGGCCAAAAAAGTGCAAAAATCTGTAACACTAAAAATGTCGGAATCTAAGATCCCATCAGACTACTCAGATTTTCTTAACAGCTTAAAATCAAAAATACACACAGCACAGTTGAAAGCTACTGCCTCGGTTAATCTGGAATTAACCTCGCTATATTGGGATATTGGTCAGAGTCTTTTGAAAAAAACAAGAAGAGAAGGCTGGGGATCAAAAGTAGTGGAACGTCTAGCCACCGACTTAGCCGATGCCTTTCCAGGAGTAGCCGGGTTTTCAAAAAGAAATTTAGAATTGATGCGACAATTTTCTGAAAGCTATCCCGATGGTGTTTGCGAAACAGCTGTTTCGCAAATTCCTTGGGGACACAATATCGCTCTTATGCAGCGTCTTGAACAGTATAAGGATCGTCTTTGGTATGCCGAGCAAACAATCAAAAATGGTTGGTCGAGAAACGTTTTAGTCATGTGGATTGAATCTGAACTACATAAGCGTAAAGGAAAGGCTGTTAATAATTTTGCTTTAACTCTTCCGGAACCTCATTCTGATTTAGTTATTGAATCTTTAAAAGACCTTTATTGCTTGGACTTTCTTACAATATCTAATGAAATGCCCCTGGCATTAAAAACAATATCTTTTATAATTTACAAAAAAATAAATAAAATAAACATATGTCTATTTTCAATTTGATGGATAAAGAATGGGTTTTAGTTTTAAAAGAAGAGCTCAATAAGCCTTATATGAAGGAGCTTGGAAAATTTTTAAGGGCTGAATATTCTAAAAAAAATATATATCCGCCAAAAAATGAAATTTTCAAATCTTTTTTTAAAACGCCATTATCTAAAGTGAAAGCTGTAATTATTGGACAAGATCCATATCATGGAAAAAACCAGGCTAATGGGCTTGCTTTTTCAGTTAGTGATGATGTTTTGATTCCCCCATCTTTAAAAAATATTTTTAAAGAATTGAAAGATGACCTTTTTATTGAAATACCAAAGAAGGGAAATTTAGAGAAATGGGCAGAAGAAGGGGTTCTTTTATTAAATTCAACATTGACTGTTAGAGAAAAAGAGCCCAAGTCTCATTATAATATGGGGTGGGAAATTTTTACTGATAAAATTGTTGAAATTTTAGCAAACAAAGAAGACCCTATTGTTTTTTTACTTTGGGGAAAATCTGCCAAAGATAAAATAAATAATGTTAAAAATCTAATATCTCAAAAAAAACATTTAATATTAACGGCTGCACATCCATCTTTTTACTCAGCTCATAATTTTTTTGGATGCAGGCACTTTTCTAAAACAAATGAATTTTTAAAAATACACAATAAAAAAGAAATAAATTGGCAAATTAGTTGAAATGATTAAATTAAAGTTGTTAATATCTTTTTAAGGGTTCAACTTTAATGAAAGCATACAAAAGAAGACTTTCTTTTTTTTCTATATTGTTTACATTTTTTGTTGACAATCTTGGCTGGTCGATTGTTTTTCCAATATTTGCACCTCTTTTTCTTGATCCAAACAATATTTTATTTACTCATAACTTTACCTTTGCATACAGAACTGCAATTTTAGGATTTTTTTTAGCTGCGTTTCCGTTAGCTCAATTTTTTGGATCGCCTATTTTAGGAGAATTTGCAGATAAT